>JAIRZR010000130.1 GCA_031267155.1 Prevotellaceae bacterium
ACCGGATTGGCGAAATTGAGATATTGAAGGCGCTGGAGATGTCCGGTATCAGGATATTCGGTATCCCTGTCTCCCCCGCTTTTGAAAAGAAATATAAACTGTCCATATATATAGATGAGTATGCTAAAGGTGAAAAAGTCAATTCCATTCCTCTTCTTAATGAAAGTAATACCTATCTTTATTACCTGGGAGACTCTATGCCCCCATATTTCGACTATATTTCAAAACTGACATTTTATGCAAAAGAAGATGACACAATCCAGACATTAAAGCTGGACTATTATGGAATAACTACCGGCGGAGTACAATTGACAACGATAAAGATGGAAGGATGGCGAAGACCGGAGATACAACGTTACAGATGGCGCGCTTACAGCAAAGCGGACTGGAAACTGAATGAGGAAGTCCCTCTGCTGGTTTATGCATCCGCATGGTACGATGAACAGTATAAAATTTTCCGTTTCTGCGCTGCATTAGACTTATCTGACAGCGAAGAAAAGACAAAGGAACTTTATGACAGATCGCCACACTACTATGTCGTAAGGATGAAAGTCTCAGAATAAATGATTTGGATGAATATGTAGAATTTAACAACTTATCAGTTACAGCATAATATTCATATATAGATCCATTTGTTGAACGGGGATATATTTTCTCCTCTTCCCACCATTTTTTATATGTAGGATTAGCGATTAAGTCGTTCAGATTTCCATGAACTCTTTCTCCCATAATTATTTCCCCAGTAACTAATTCTGTATGATTTTTTTTTGCTATCATATACACCATGTCCCATAAAAATATAACACCATATTTATTATTAAGGCTATCTTTAAAAAAATCAACTCCTGCATCTCTACCATTTATAATAACAGTACTGTAACCGTTATTTTGCAGTTCTTCTTTCAAATCGGTAAAAATTTTATCTACACTAACGTATTTTTTGTCTGCGGTTCGCGATGTGTTCTGTTTTCTCTGTTTTACGGGATTGCATCATTCAGATGTTCAAGCGCGCTTGATTCAAGTCTTTGCGGAGTGCACAAAACTGCACCGCGCGTGGTATAATTGTTAATTGTTAATTGTTAATTTCTTTTATAGTCATATATCAGTCCTCCGTCGTTATGTGTGATGATAATGACCGGTTCGCCTTCCGAGGGGGAGAGGTCTGCGTTGTTTTTACGGATACTGCCGCCTGTTCCCGAAATCAGAAACATTTCCGGCGACACCCTGCTCACGCAGATTCCATATCTTGGATTTTCGGACGGATATACGGATGTTTTTACGACATTTCCCCTGGAATCTATCATCAGCGAGAAAATTCCGAGGCTGGCGCTTTCCTTTTTGCCCATAGCCTCAAGTTCCACATAATTGCCGAACAGTATGAACCGTCCGTTGCTTGCCGGGAAGACCTTTATCAGTTCTCCGCTGAGCTTGATATCCGAGCGGAATTTCTGCTGGAAATCCCTGGAGAACTGCTGTATAACGAGAACGCTGTCCCTGAACCATTCCTCGGTATTCCCGTAAAAGACGAGCAGTGTGTTTTCGGATATTTCGTCATACAGCATGTGCCGTCCGAGCGGGAGATTGTTGTCGGGAAGAGTGAACTTGTATTTTTCGGTTCCTTTGATATCGTATTTTACGACTGTTTGAGTTGTCAGGGCGGGGTCGGAAACATTTTTGGAGCTTATCAGGCTCATCACCCCCGCCGGAATATTGCAGACAGACATGGAGCAGTCGTCGTATATCAGCTTGGACATATCCATCGTTTTCAGCCATTTTATATTCCTGGCGTCGGCGCTGAAAGCTGTGAAAGCAATCGAAAACCCCTGCGAATTAATGGATGCGCCTCCAAGGAAAACACTGCCATCATCGTTCTCCTGCATGCTTTTAACGATGTATCCCGAAGTGGAGGGCCTGTAAAAACCGGAACTTTTGACCTTCGGAATCTCAAGCCTGCCGTATGTGAAACTGTCGCCCCTGTCCGCGATTTTCGAATTGACAACATACTGTTTAAACTTGCTGACACTGTTGTTGTACAGACTGTTGAACATCTCCGATTCCGAAGAGTTCTTCCTTATCGACGGATAGTTTGTCTCCATTTTTTTGTCCACGTCCAGTATCCTGGCATGTGCTTCGGCAAGCTCGCGGAGATATGCTGCCTGCCTGTCAACGGAATAACTGTCGGAGACGGCGGTATTCCTTTTATCGTACACCATATTCAGGAAGTCTATAATCCTGTATTTCCGTTCAATATACAGATACAGGGGAGTGATTTCCTGCAGGTTTCTCAATTCTTCCATCAGGCTGTTACCGGCATAGCTTACCGAAGGGAGGGGCTTTTCCGACCTGTTGACGTCGGCTATGTGCATATCCAGCTTCTGTATCACTATCCGCGTATCTGCAACCGCCCGGTGAACTTTTTCATCGTAATACTTCTGCTGCTGAACAGCCCAGGACTTATAGTCCCATAACTCCGCATTATTCCTGAAATCGGCGGGCGAAAATCCGTCTATCTTGAAATTGTCTATGCTTTTATAGCTGAAACTCAAGCCCGGGACTTTGTCGTTAATCAGATTTTTGAAATACAGGACAGAATCGAACCTGTCCGTCATCAGCGAGAGGGCTTTTTTGCTGTCGTCCCAGTTGATATACAAATCATTGATATTCCTGTTGTTTTTGCATATACCTTTATATACGTCCATACAGCGGTAATACGATTCGATCATCGAGGTACATGACTTGAAAGTCTCACCCGCTTCGGCAAAAAATATCGAATCAATGCCCCGTTTTGTCGCTATATACAGCCTGACGTCCTGCGCCGAAAGCCTGCGCTGCGAAGTCTGTACCGCAGGGAAGAGCGCCTGGTCTTTACGCGCCTCGCCGTCATTGATATACTGTTCGCAAATAAGATAATAGCTGTCGGATACATTATACAGGCTTTTTATCCGCTTATAGTCTGTCAGGGGATTCAAATCCTTCATCATGGACGAGGCAAGTTCTGCCAGCTGGTAGTACAGGTTTGCCCTTTCGATAAAGGGATTCAGGCTGAGGAAGTCGGAATATTCGCCGAAGGCTTCTTCCCTGCTCAGCTCGGACGCCTTTTTGGCAACATTCTCGTATTTCAGATTTCTCTGGGCAGGGGAAACACTGGAGATCAGAAGCAGGCAGGCGAATATAATTCCGAAGTATAAATGTCTGTTAGCTGTGTTATTATAGTATGTCATTTTTATAATCGTTCCGGCAAAAGCGCTGATTACAGGTTTTATGCCATTGTACTTATTGGGGTTCATTTATCATTTCCATAAATTCGTTTTCACTGATAATCCTTATTCCGAGTTTTTCAGCTTTCTGCAGTTTTGCCGGTCCCATTTTATCGCCGGCAATCAGATAATCGGTGTTTGAAGTAACTCCGGAAGCGTTTTTCCCGCCGTGCCGCTCGATCAGCTGTTTCAGTTCGTCGCGCGGGCGGCTGAAATTTCCGGAAACCACGATGCTTTTTCCCTGCAGTATATCCGAGAGGATTTCGTCTCCCCCGGTCTCGATTTCGAACTTTAAGCCTGCCGCCCTGAGCCTTTCGACAATTGCGGCATTATTCGCGTCGGCAAAGTACTGCACAATGCTTTGCGCTATTCTTTCGCCCACTTCGTCAACCTGCAGCAGTTCTTCCGCCGAAGCCTTGCGGATGGCGTCCAGCGAACGGAATGCCAGCGCGATTTTCTTTGCCGTTGTTTCGCCAACATAGCGTATTCCCAGGGCAAAAAGCACTCTCGGAAAAGGCGTTTCCTTCGACCTGCCTATTCCCTCGATGATGTTGTCGGCAGAGCGGCTGCCCATGCGTTCAAGGCGGACAATCCGGTCTTTTGTCAGATCGTAGATGTCGGCAATATTCCGGATAAGATGCTCT
The DNA here is from genome assembly GCA_031267155.1 of Prevotellaceae bacterium. Lineage (GTDB taxonomy): Bacteria > Bacteroidota > Bacteroidia > Bacteroidales > UBA932 > JAIRLF01. The sequence continues at coordinate 3,902 of JAIRZR010000130.1, forward strand.
TCGAACATCAGATCTGCCGTTTCTTCCCCAATTCCTTCGATGTTCATAGCCCGCCTGCTGACAAAATGTTCTATTTTCCCCAGAATCTGTGGCGTACAGCCGGATTCGTTCGGACAGTAATGCTTGGCTTCGCCGGCAAGTTTCTGCAGTCCGGTTCCGCATACGGGACAGACGGTGGCATACACTAAGGGTTCGCTGTTTTCGGGACGTTTGCTTTTATCTACCCCCACAATCTTGGGAATTATTTCCCCGCCCTTTTCGACGATGACAGTATCGCCTGTGCGGATATCGTGGAGTTCGATCTGTTCGGCATTGTGCAGAGACGCTCTTTTTACGGTCGTTCCGGCTAACTGTACCGGCTGGAGATTGGCGACGGGAGTTATGGCTCCTGTCCGTCCCACCTGATAGTCAATGGACAGGAGGGGCGTATATGCCTGTTCCGCCTTAAACTTGTAGGCGACAGCCCAGCGCGGAGATTTCGCCCTCAAGCCCATTTCGTTCTGCAGTGCAAGGCTGTTCAGCTTGATGACGGCGCCGTCGGTTTCGTAGGGGAGCTTTTTTCTTTCGATATCCCAGTAGCCGAGGAATGTCAGAATGTCGTCAATTGAACTGCATTTCTGCATGTTGGGCGAAACTTTGAATCCCCATGAAGCCGCTTTCTGCAGATTGTCATAATGGGTGTCGAAGGGCAGATTTTCGGACAGGAGAAAATAGAGGCAGCAGTCCAGTCCGCGTTTTGCGACTTCGGAGGAATCCTGCATTTTGAGCGTCCCGGCAGCGGCGTTTCTCGGATTGGCAAACGGAGTCTGGTTTTTTTCCTCGCGTTCCCTGTTCAGCCGGTTGAAGGACGAAAAGGGCATCAGTACTTCTCCTCTTATTTCAAATTCTTCGGGATAGTCCGTTCCCCGCAGTTTGAGAGGGATACTCCTGATTGTGCGCACATTTGCCGTCACGTCGTCGCCCTGTTCGCCGTCGCCGCGCGTTACAGCCTGCACCAGCGCTCCATTCCTGTACGTAATGCCGATGGCTGTTCCATCGAACTTTAATTCACACGTATATTCAATGCTGTCCGTTCCGGTTTCCTTCCTTATCCGTGCATCAAATTCTTCGATTTCTTCTTTCGAATAGGTGTTGCTCAGGGACAGCATGGGATATTTGTGCCTCACCTGCACAAATTCCCTGGTTATATCGCTGCCGACACGAACCGTCGGAGATTCGGACGACTGCAGTTCGGGGTTATGTTCTTCCAATTCTGCCAGCTCCGCCATCAGACGATCGTAAACAAAATCGTCTGCCGAAGGCATATTCTGTACATAATATTCGTAATTCAATCTGTCCAATTCCCTGCGTAAAAAGTTCACACGCTGAATGATTTCCTCTGTTGCCATGTTTTATTCCATACATTATTTTGGATGCGAAGATACAAATTTAATTGAAAATAAAAGGTCGAAAATCGAAATTTATCACGTTCCGGAAAAGACTGGATATATTTATATAAAAAAAGGCATGTCCCTTTACCGCAGCAAGACATCCCTTTACAGCAACGGTACCAGTTTCATCTTTTTCCATAGCCATGTCACAAATTGCCAGCAATAGAAACAGCATCCCACGTCACAGCCCCCCTTAACTTTTAGTTTTTAACTCTCTTGATGTCCTATCTTCCACTATCCCTGAACTTTTTAGGCGTCATGCCGGTATATTTCTTGAAATACTGTCCGAAGAATGACGGATTGGCGAAATTCAGCTCGTCCGATATTTGCTGCACACTCAAACAGTTGGCTTTAAGCAGACTTTTTGCCTGTCTTATAACCATTCCATTGATCCATCCCAGAGCGCTTGCGCCGGACTTTTCCTTAACGACCGACGAAAGATAACGCGGCGTCATGCACATTTCGCCGGCATAATAATCCACTTCTCTGTGATGCAGGTAATTTTTGGAAATCAGAAACAGGAACTTGCGAAAAATCATATCTTTCCGCGAAACGGATCCCTGAACAATCGGTTTGCCTTTTTTGTAGATAGCCGCAATTTCACAGTATACTATCCTGAACATGCTGTTGACAATTTCCATACGGAAAGGATGTTCGATGCATTCGTATTTCAGTATCATCTGTCTGCAAAGTTCCGTCAGCATCTTCTGCTCCGTTTCCGACAGGGATATGCACGGATTATCCTTGATATACAGATAGTAGTCCGTCAGTGATGGAATCTGAATATCATTGAACAGTTCTATTCCCGCGCCCATGCCGAAGCCTTCAAAATCGTCGCTTGCACTTATCATCTGCAGGATGGAGAACGGAAACGCTACACACATGTCTCCCGCTTTGAGCTTATAGCTTTTCAGGTCAAGAAAAAATTCCGATTCGCCCCGTCGACAGATAAAAACGCCGCCATCGCTTAGCTGATGCGGTATTTCATTACAGTCAAATATATTTTCCCTGGCGATATTGATGTTGAAACCGTAAAATAATTTATTCCTCCCCGCATCACAGGACAGACGGCTATCTGTTGATTCTACTATTTTCATTATTTCTCTACAATCAATTAATACCGCTGCAAAGATAAGGGAAAAAAAAGACAGGAATCAAAATAATCAAAATATCCCGTCATCGGGTACATTTAATTCCAATGACCGGCGAGGCAACCGTCCTGTGATACTGCGTCTATTTTTTACCGGTCAACATATTTTTCGCAAAATTCGACTAACTGTTTGAGGCTTTCGAAAGATGAAAAATCCGTATTGTTGCTTTCGACGAAGGCGCTGATTTCCGACCTGTATTTTGCAAACAGTTTGTTAAAACCGGAATGGCTTGCCTTTGCCACATTCGCTCCGGGCAGGTAGAACGTTTTCTGTTCATTTCTTTCTTTAATAAGATAGTAGGAACTGTCCACCCTTATTGTAATACCTTCGGGCAAGGGATTTCCCGAATCGAGCATTTTGTTCAGCGACAGTTTCGATATATTCCCGGTATGCTCGTTTACCTTTTCAATATGTCCGGAATATTTTACGGCAAGAGTAAGTCCCCCGCTAATCAATATTTCCCCGAACGAGTTGTCATTTAAAGGGATAAATCTTTTATTCCCTGCGCTTACATACTCTATTTTATCCACATCTGCAAGCCGTTTCTTCCTGCTGCCGTTCATGACAAGCATGTCCGACGAAAATAGATTGTAGTTTACCGAAGCGGCGACTGCCGATCCTTTGTAATATATCTCCCCCTGAAGAAATTCGGGAAAAACATAATTTACCTGCGCAAATGCCATATACGGGAAAAACATAATCCCTGCAAATGATAATAATTTCATAATTAACAATTTAAAATTCAATTTGCCAAAACAAACGTGCGACAAATTTAGGCATAAATATTTAGACTGTGAAAGTGATTTTATGGCGGCTGTGAAGATGTCCGGATGCAAGCTATGGCTGTTCCGGGGTATAAAAACATTGCAAAAGAGTTTAAAACGAATATTGACGATAGTCCCATGTGCGGGTATTCCTCACCACCACCCAATCGCTTCGCTTCATTGGGACTTATTCACATTCAAGCCTTTGGGTTTGGGATACAGCATTTAACGCATTCGCCACACTAGGAAAGCAGAACAAGCGCCGCCCATAGCCCAATGTCATCAAGTTAAACCATAAGAAGCTCTGAAAGAGCGGTATCAATAGCACAAGGCAAGGCAAACCTTGCCAGCAAGGCCCTGTGTAGAAAATGCGCCCTCACCGTTAAGCCCCGGTGGGGCGGAATCAGGTTTGTTTCATTTGATTACGCCCTTGCAGGGTTGTGAAGATGTTTGGACAAATTTCTATTGATATTAATGCCCTGCGGGCAATCGGACATGGCAATTTTATTTCAGCAATTAATTTGTGACATTAAACATTTATACGTTATTTATTTTTCATCCCATAAACGAGAAATTTTATGGAAAACTGTTGTTCGTGTAATAAAAATGCTTATATTGCGACTATATATGAAACGTGATTAATAGCATGAAAAGGAACGCAGTAAATAACATGAATCCACTTATACAAAAGATTTTCCACTTCCGCCTTTATTTCGGGCGTAATATGATTACACACTTTTTAATATGCTACTGTGATTGAAACGATTTCATCTATCCAGTTGATAATCGACAGACGTTTGGTGGAAACCAAATCAATCGGCAAAACCAGATAGGACAGAGCGGAAACGATTATCTATTTATCCCAAAATGTTTTTTTGAAAAGTTAATATTGAATGGACATTTTGGGTTCATTTTTTGTAATTCATGCAAATCTTTCAAAAGGCTGGTATCATTTTTCCTTTTATAACAATTTGAGATATTATCTTTATCATTTTTATTATCTTCAGTTCCTGTATTTCTATATATGCACCCTTCGCCAAAATATTCATCAAATACTTGTAATACAAAAAATATTTCCCTTAATCTTTGATAATGAAGATACTTTATCACGGATCTATATATGAAAGAATTAAGAAGAAACATCAGTACCGGTAAAATAATAATAAGATACATATACTGATTCTGGTAAAAATCAGGTTCCCAAAAAAGTAAAATGAAAAATATAAGAGAAATTATAACATTAATCCATATATTTTTTTCCGCAACATACCAGGAAGATGATGACATCCTAATATGGGCTTCATTTTTTATCAATATGTTATAGTCTTGATTTGCTATTAACTGCAATTTTAATTTTAGTCGGTTAAGCGCATTTTTACTTCTTGCCCTTTCATCTTTACACCAGTGTTTCGCATACTCCAATAAATGAGTTTCTTCTCTCTTTATCAAATATGTATTATAGTATTCGTAGGGGAATTGGCAATTCTCTTTCTTATCGCATGCGCTTTCCGAACGCAATAAAAACAGAAAATACCATCCAATTGCCAATAGTTTTGTTTTTTCGCGTTCCTGCCCCTTTTTTGTAAAATCTGGGAAATATTTTGTTTTCATATATGGCTTGAGAAATTCTTTTAAAATTTCAGCCTGTTTTTTCAATTTGTCTATATATTCATTCGAACAATCCTGTTCCTGATTCTTATTTTGAGGAGAGATCTTCAGCTCACTACTACTGTCAATTGTTTTTTCTGTTTTTTTTTCTTCAATTTTTTCAAGGATTGAAGTAATTACATCTTTGTCTTTATTTTTATACACAGAATATGCAATTGTATTCAACTCATCTACATTGTTTTTTAATGCATAAAAAAATTGCTTGTGATCATCCTGCTGCAAATATGTCCTGTCGGTTTCTGATAAATGGTCTATTAGTAAGAGACAGTATTTTTCGATAAAGCTATCAAAATCAAGCGATTTTTTACGTGTTTTTTTAATGAAATATAGGTTATTAATAATAAAAGACAATTTGTATCTGATGTACTTGAATTTCTTGTCTTCTTTTTTCTCGTCTTCTTTTAAACCCTTAATAATCGGTCTGATTTCATAGCAGAAACACCGATTTTTTTCATATTGAAAACTTTTTCTATCTATCTTTTTAATGTCCAAGCGGTAAAAAATATTTCCAATTGCATAAGCCAGGATTAGAAGCGTAAAAAATACCACCAACCAAAACCATCCCTGAGCAAAAATCAATAAATCAATCTTATCTACAGAGTCCTTCCTTTTTGGAATTTGATTATAAACCATTATTAGTAACGGAAATATAATGCTCACAATTGTTGAAACCAGAAAAATTATTCCGGGAATTAATGCGCCGATTATATCAATTAAAAACTCATTAATTGTTTTTATACTGTCTCTTGTATTGTCAATATTACTATTCATGTTATTTAATTTTTAATTTAATTTATTCATTTATAATGGCACAAAGATACAGTTTTTTTCGATTATCAAATTTTTATTTTCATATTTCTTCTTCCAGTTTATATTCCTTTTCCTGTAGGTCTATGTATACAAGTGAATTATCAATTAATTTTACTTTAGTTATGTCCTTTTCAAAAAAAGATATTTGGCAGCTATTTGATTAAAGTACAGCTTCGGGACAGATAAAAAACCGAAAAATCAGACAGATATCCGTCAATCGGAAAATCTGTCTGATAGTCGGGAAACTTCGCTCAATAGAACAGTTTATTCTCGTTTTATCATATAAATTACTTCTATTAATTTGTACGATTCGGTGTATCCGTCCATAGGTGGATTGTCAATAGGACTTATCCGCACTTTTAGCTTGTATTCATATCCTTCTGTATATTCGAATCCCTCTATTTTTCCAAGGGCGATGTAATATTTATCGTTTGAATTTTCTTTGGTAAGTTCCATTACATCGACCATTACATCTGACGACGGAATTGTACCGTTAGGGACAAGTTTCGAAGATACAATGAGTACCTCTATCCTGTCTTCACTGTCTTTATTACATCCAAACATGAATAATATTAAACAAACAACTGTTAAATCAAAAATCCTTCTTTTCACTGTATCAGATTTCTGTTTTGAACACAGATTTTACGAGCTTGCATACTCCTATATTTTCGGCAGTTTCCATGGAGCGCGATATTCTTTCACCAGATATTTATTGGCTTCCTTATCGTCGAATTTTTTTCCGTCCCACGAAAGTTTTTTGCCTGTTCGATAGGCGATATTCCCCAGCTGCGAAAACTTTGCAATGTGAGCGCCAATTTCGATACTTGCATTACAATTACGGTTACGGCTCTTGATGCAGTCGATGTGATTCCTGACATGTAAATTCAGTCCTCCACCGCCGTATGATTTCGTCAGGGGCACGGCTTCCATGCGTTCTGTGCGGCTCACTTTTTCCGGAATAACCTCCCATCCGCCGCGGTCAAGCACCAGAGTTCCGTTTTCACCGACAAAACCAAGTCCGTGATTACGGCCGTAAGCTCCATCGTTTATACCTATTGCATGATCCCACAATACGGTAAAATCCTTGAAAGCATATATTGTCTGCAGTACATCGGGGGTTTCGCAGGCATCATCGGGATAGCCGAATTTGCCGCCCGAAGCCATGACCGTTTCCGGCGCTGTCACATTCATTCCAAACAGGGCATAATCCAGAAGATGCACGCCCCAGTCGGTCATCAGGCCGCCGGCATAGTCCCAGAACCAGCGGAAAGTGAAGTGGAAGCGGTTGATGTTGAACGGACGTTTTGGCGCCGGCCCCAGCCACATGTCGTAATCCACGCCTGCCGGAACCGGTTCGTCGGGTTTTACGGGAATGGAAGGACACCAGCCCTGATACGAAAAAACGCGAACCGTACGGATTTTTCCAAGTTTCCCGCTGCGTATAAAATTCACAGCGTCCTGCCAGTGAGGGTCGCTGCGCTGCCACTGGCCTACCTGAACCACACGATTGTACTTTTCAGCGGCGCGTACCATGATATTGCACTCTTCGATGCTGTTGCCCAGCGGTTTTTCACAGTAAACATCCTTGCCCGTCTCACATGCTGCAACCAGCTGAAGACAGTGCCAGTGGTCGGGCGTACCTATGATTACCACATCAATATCCTTATGGTCAATAAGCTTGCGCCAGTCCTTATACAGATGTTCAACCTTTTTGCCTGTAATTTTTTCCGTGTCGGCAGCGCGCTGGTTCAATACCTTGTCGTCGATATCGGAAAGCGCGACACATTCGATTTCCGGATTTTTAAGAAATGCCTTCAGGTTCGAGAATCCCTGTCCTTTACAGCCGATCAGCCCCAGCCTGATTTTGTCGTTAGCGCCTGCATGAACACTGCTGCCGAATTCGCCTGCCCCGGCAATGTACGGTGCAAGAGAGAGTCCTGCTCCAATCATGCCGACTTTCTGAATAAAGTTTCTACGTGTTGTCATAAACTAAATATTTGTATTTTATTAAATTAAAAATTATTATCATATATCTTCCAATGTGCTTTCTTTTATCTATTCGACAGTGTTTTTACGCGGCAAATATAATAACTTTTTAACAAAACAAAGGAAAAATTGCAGTATCTTAACATTATTAGACCGTAAATGACAAAATAAACGGCAGATATTTTGCCTGCAGGAGATTCTGAATTCATCAGAATGACGGCTATAATTGTGACGGTTGTGTCCGTCATTGCGGGCTTGACCCGCAATCCTTTACAAAACTAAGCTTGCTTTTAGTTTGCTTTCGACCATAATTGTGATATTAAAACAGCAATTTAAAGGGTCACGTATCTGCGTAAAACCTGTGTTCCGTGTCGACAATTTATACAGTGTCCAGTGTAAAGTCACAAACCTTTAAAATCGTACACTTTTATAAGTCGTACACCGGTCTATTTTCAGACCTCGTGCAAATCGTATTCAAAACCTTCCATAATCGGATTGTGAAGCACTTTGGAGCAAATCTCGTTAACTACTGTCATAGCCTTTTCTTTGCTTGCTGCTTCTATTTCCAGGCTTATATGTTTCCCTATGCGCACATTTTGAACATCTGAATAACCCAAGCCGGTTAAGGTCATTCCCACTGCTTTTCCCTGCGGATCAAGCAGGGCTTTCAACGGCATTACATCAATTTCTGCAATAAATTTCATTGAATAAACTATTTAACAGTTATTTTAATTTAAATTTCGTCATTTTCAGAGCTGTATGAGCAGCTTCTATTCCTTTGTTCCCATATTTTCCTCCCGAACGTGCCTGGGCCTGTTCGAGGGTATCGACTGTCAGAACTCCAAATATTACCGGAATTTTCATTGATAATCCAACCTGTAATATCCCCTGAGTTGCCGCCTGACAAACATAATCAAAATGAGGCGTCTCGCCTTTTATTACACATCCAAGACAAATCACGGCGTCGGGATTATAATTCATGGCTGCTACCTGAGCTGCCAGAGGAAGTTCAAAACATCCGGGAACTGTCTCAGTTATAATATTTTTAATAAATACACCATTCTTTTGCAACTCCTCAATCGCGCCATTCAAAAGATTTTGGGTTATCTCGCTATTCCATTCGGAAACAACCACAACAAACCTTTTTCCCTCGCCCGAAGGAATGATTCCTTTTGCTTCCGACAGACTGTGTAGTGATGAGGCCATTGAATTATTTGGATGCTAATATTTTAACACGCTCTATATACTTGTCTATAGTGTTCGCTTCGGTACTTTCGGGATATTTATACTTGATTTCCTCGTAAAGTTGCAGAGCCTTCGAATATTGTCCCAGTTTTTCGTACACTGCGGTTGCTTTCATCAGATATGAAGGCGAAGCCAGGTTATCCTTTTTACGTGCTGCCTGTTCAAAATACTTAACAGCAGTTTCAAGATTACCCAGTTCCACATGGCAGTTTCCAATATTTGCCAGCGCACGGGGAGCAAATATTTCGTCATCGGACTTAAATTTGTCGAAATAATCTATCGCCTGTTCATATTCTCCCAGTTTCAGGCAACAAACGCCGGCATAAAATTTTGCGAGATTTCCCGACGGAGTAGAACTGTATTCATTTGCTATAGACTCAAATCCCGGTTCCAACAGGCCCTGCCCTTTCAGCGCCAATTGAAAAGAATCCTTTTCAAAATAATTTTGAGGAATAACCATCTGTTCCAGCGCCTCGTTTACGTGAGGCTTGGATATCAGTTCTTTGTATCCGAAGTAACCTCCGATGACGATAATTAATCCTCCCACTGTATAAAGCAAAATATTTTTGTAATTCTTGAGGAATTCTTCGATTTTGTGTATTCCTTCAACTATTTCGGCAACTTGCTCGTTCTCCTTATTGTTCTGTTTTTTATTTGACATATTTTTTATCTTTTTTTCATTAAAAAGTTCCGCAAAAGTAATCTTTTTTTACCAAATGGTGAAATATTCTGTTAAAAAAACTGACATATCATTAATCCATATTAAAAATTTCCCGGTTTTCCACTCATTTACTGATATATAGTTTTGAACCGAAAATGATAAATTGAAAACCGGAAATGACAGTTTGGCGCTCTCGAAAACAGGAGAGACATTATTTTTTTGCATTTTTTTAAGGTTGATATTGTAAGGAACGCCCTCTCCCGTCGCTTTCACCTCCATATTCCTGTCCACGACTTCGACAATCCCATATTGGATAGAAACACTGCTGTTGCCGATAGCAATGTTTCGGTAGCGGACAGAAATATTCCTGTTATGGATGGTAATTTTTCCTGTTCGGCAACTCGAATTTTCTACCGTTGACCGGAATATTGCTGTCGGCAAGCGGAACATTCCCTTGCCCGATAGCAAAATGTGCCCATTTTGAACGCAGTGTCGAGGTCGTGAATAGCAATGTTCCTGTCGACGACAGGAACATTGCTGTTGTTGATAGAAAAACTCCACTGTTCAGTCGACACAACTGCATTCCGAAAATGCAGCGACGGGCTTGTGTATGGCAATGTTTCGCTTATTCTTCCCTTTTTGTCCGTGAGCGCCGGGAAAATGCTTTTCCAATTTCTCTGCAATCAGTACGGCGTTGGAATATTTACCCATGGCGTTAGTCGTCCATAACAGCGGAATCTGACCACTGACTGGCAAAATTAAAAATTGTTTATGTATCTTTGCGGCAAAATTATGGCAATGACAACAAGATTATTCAAACGTTTACCGTACGGCAATTCTAACTTCAGAAATATTATCCTCAAGGGATATGCCTACATTGACAAGACACGATTTATCGCAGAATTGGA
>JAIRZR010000150.1 GCA_031267155.1 Prevotellaceae bacterium
AACCTGAGTTCGGGGTAAGAAATGATATAAATCATTATGAATCGGTTATTTGTTGCCCGCAGGGCATCCATATCAATAGAAAATGGCCTTTTTTCCCCCACAACCCCGTCAGGGGTTGAACACCTACGGCGTTCGTGTGGGCGGGAAATATTTTCTATTGATATATAAGCCCTAGCGGGCTATTCTTATCCCGAACTCAGGTTAATAAAGGATTTTTTACAGCCTGCCCTACGGGGAATTGAAATGCGGAATTTTGTCGTACACCCCATACGATTCATTATGGAACCAAAAATATTGTAACTTTGCGTCAAAAATATACGGAAAAATGGATAAACCTGAAACATTGCCTCTCAATCCAGTATATCCCTGGGGTGATAACAGGCGTTTCAACAGTTATGCAGGATATTTCAAGCGCACATTTGGCGAAAGAGCTCAGAAAGTGTCTATTGATGCGGGTTTTACCTGTCCGAACAGGGACGGTTTGCTGGGCAGGGGAGGATGCAGCTATTGCGATAACGACAGTTTCAATCCTTCATACTGCATTCCGCACAAGTCTGTCAGCGAACAGATAGGCGAAGGAGTGGAGTTTCATGCCCGCCGTTACCGTCGCGCCGATAAATTTCTGGCATACTTTCAAGCCTATTCCAATACCTATGCGCCTCTTGAACAGCTTAAAAAGATATATTCCGAAGCCCTGGAATATCCGGGCGTGATCGGTCTGGTCATAGGAACGCGTCCCGATTGCGTTGATTCCGGCAAGCTTGACTATCTGGCGGAGCTGTCGGAAAAATACCATATCGTTCTGGAATACGGTCTGGAATCGTGTTACGACAGGACACTGAAAAGAATCAACCGCAGGCATGATTTCGAATGTTCGCGCAGGGCGATTGAAGAAACGGCGGCGCGGGGAATAAGAACCGGAATACATCTGATGTTTGGACTTCCGGGCGAAACGGTACAGGAAATGCTTGACGAAGCGGACATCATATCCGGCCTTCCGGTCAATTCCGTCAAATTCCACCAGCTGCAGTTATTGAAAAACACGAGGATAACGGAGGAATACATTCGAAATCCTTCCGATTTCCATATCTTCGACGTACCCGGATATATCAACTTTATGAGCCGGATAGTCGAGAAACTCAGACCGGATATTGTTGTCGAACGCATTGCGAGCGAAGTCCCTCCGAAGTTTTTAGCCGTACCGGCATGGTGTTCTCTACGCAATGACCAAATACTTTCCCTTTTCGAAAAGAATCTCGAAAAACAGGACACATGGCAGGGAAAACTTTTTTCAATTAACAGTTAACAATTAGGGTAATTGTTAATTATTCATTGTTAATTGTTCATTGTTTTACGCCGGAGCGTAAACGACAGCCAGTATTTTTGCTGTTCCGTTTATTGCCTGAATCCCGTGTTCGATTATCGAATCGTAGTAAATACTGTCGCCGGGATTAAGAGCGTATGTTTTTTGCCCGTATATAATCTCGACACTTCCGTCTAGGCAGTAGATAAATTCCTCTCCTTCATGCGAGGAGAAGACAAAATCGTCTCCCTTCGAGTTGTTTATTTCGATAATAAACGGCTCCATGTACCGTCCCGATTTTGCTCTTGCCAGGGAATAGTAGTCAAGATGCTTTGTGTTGTTGGAGGAATTGAACCTTACGCCCTTATCATAGTCCTTGCTGCGACAGACAACGGGACATTCCGATTCGATATCGTCCAGAAAGGTACCCAGCCTGACCCCCAGCGCTCTCGCTATTTTGATTAACGGAGCCAGAGATACCGACTCTCCATTTTCGATCATTTCGATCTGACTGACTGTAAGTCCCGTGCGTTCGGCAACAGTTTCAATGCTGACAAGTCTGGATTCTCTGACAGACTTTACCCTGCTCCCCGCTGTAACAATAGATTCGCTCATAAATTCCTTTTTACTGTTTATTAATCAGACGGCAAAGGTAATATTTTCATTTGATTATGAAACAGGCAAACAAATTTATTTTTCTGACGGTCTGTTTGAAAATTCTGAATATCTTAATTTTACCGGATGTGTGCAGACCTATTTTTTCGTGTAACATTCCCATTTTTTTGTGGTGCAGACTCATTTTTTCATGGTGCAGACCTGTTTTTTTGTGGTACAGACTAACGGGCTTGTGGTGTGTGTGTTGTTTCTATTGATATTGATGCCTTGACAGGCAATTAATTAACGCTATTCAACTTTTAGTTTTTAACTCTCTTGATGTCCTCCACAATATAGAAAATAACCGGCAAAAGATACAGGAAGGAACATCTGTTACAGAAAAATCTTTCCCATTCCCAAAAAAACAATTACCTTTACCGGGCGAAAAAAGTATATAACATACTGTTAATAAGATAAATTGATTTAATATATTTTACAATGTTTACCCATTTACACGTACACACCCAATATTCCGTACTTGACGGAGCTTCGGCGATACCGGACCTGTTTGCAACCGCAAAAAGCGACGGTCAAAAGGCGCTGGCTATTACAGACCACGGAAATATGTATGGCGTCAAGGAGTTTCTGAAGGAAGCCAAAAATGCGGGAATCAAGCCGATAGTCGGCTGCGAGGTTTATGTTGCGCGTAACAGCCGCTTCGACAAAAACGGCAGGGAAGACCAGGGCGGCAGGCATCTCATACTGCTGGCAAAGAATAAAACGGGATACTACAATCTGGTCAAACTCGTGTCGCTGGGCTTTATCGACGGATTCTATTCCCGTCCGAGAATCGACAAGGAGATTCTGTTTCAGTATAAAGAGGGGCTGATTGTTTCGTCGGCATGCATCGGGGGAGAAATCCCGAAACTGATTCGCGCAGGAAATATGGAAGAAGCGGAGCGCGTTGCCCGGGAATTTCAGGAACATTTCGGCGAAGACTTTTATCTCGAAATTCAGCGTCACCGGAGCAGCAGTCCATATACGGAACAGGTATTCCGGGAGCAGACAGTTTCCAATCAGGGACTCATGCAGCTGTCCGAAAAGCTGGGAATCAAAGTAATTGCAAGCAACGACGTGCATTTTGTACACGAAGCGGACGCCGATGTTCACGACCGTCTTATCTGCATAAACACGGGCGCCAAGCTCAATGATACCGACCGGATGCGCTATACCGGGCAGGAATGGCTGAAATCACAGTCCGAGATGCAGAAGCTGTTTGCCGACATCCCGGAAGCAATCTCGAATACCGAAGAAATCGTTGAGAAAATCGAGGAATACACCATCACGAGCAAGGCGATAATGCCCCTGTTCCCCATTCCCGAAGAGTTTGAAAACGACGACGCCTACCTCAAACATCTCACATACAAAGGAGCCGAAAAACGCTATGGCGAACTGAGCGACGAATTGCGGGAAAGGATAGATTTCGAGCTTGATACGATAAGGAACATGGGCTTTCCCGGGTATTTCCTCATAGTTCAGGATTTCATTTCGGAAGCGAAGAAGATGGGCGTTGCCGTGGGTCCCGGGCGCGGCTCGGCGGCGGGATCGGCTGTGGCATACTGTCTTGGCATAACGAATATCGATCCTGTGGAATACAATCTGCTGTTCGAGCGTTTCCTCAATCCCGACCGCATCTCCATGCCCGATATTGACATCGATTTCGATGACGACGGCAGGGTCGAAGTGCTTAAATATGTCGAGGACAAGTACGGGAAAGAGAAGGTTGCGCATATCGTAACTTTCGGATGCATGGCTGCCAAAACGGCGATCAGGGATGTGGCGAGGGTTCAGGAACTGCCGCTGTCCGAAGCCGACAGGCTGGCGAAACTCGTCCCCGAAGGTCCGAAAGCCAATTTTGCCACGGCTCTCAGGGAAGTTCCGGAGCTGGCAAGGGAACTGAGTTCGGCTGACGAATTGATCAGGAGCACGCTGAAGTATGCGCAGAATCTGGAAGGCTCGCTGCGAAACACCGGCGTCCATGCATGTGGCATAATTATCGGACGCGACGACCTCAAGCAGTATGTGCCGCTCTGCACTTCGAGGGACAAGGATACGAACGAGGAATTTCTCGTTACACAGTACGAAGGTTCGGAAGTCGAGGACATAGGGCTGCTTAAAATGGACTTCCTCGGACTGAAAACGCTGTCCATCATCAAGGAAGCGCTCGAAAACATAAAGCTGCGGCACAATATCAGCCTCAACATAGGCGACATACCGCTTGACGACGAAAAGACATACGAACTCTACAGCAGGGGCGAAACGGTCGGCACTTTCCAGTTCGAATCCGACGGGATGAGGAAATGGCTGAAGCAGCTGAGTCCGAATAAATTTGAAGACCTCATTGCCATGAACGCCCTCTACCGTCCTGGACCGATGGACTATATCCCCGATTTCATTGCCCGGAAACACGGACGGGTGGCGATAAGCTACGACATCCCCGAACAGGCGGAATATCTTGAGGACACGTACGGCATAACGGTCTATCAGGAACAGGTCATGCTTCTCTCGCAGTCCCTTGCCGGCTTCTCCAAGGGCGAGGCGGACACCCTGCGTAAAGCAATGGGTAAGAAGCAGAGAGCCGTGATGGATAAAATGAAGGAAAAGTTTATCGCGGGAGGAATATCGAAGGGGCACGACGTAAAAAAGCTGGAAAAGATATGGACGGACTGGGAATCTTTCGCCGAATATGCCTTCAACAAGTCGCACTCGACCTGCTATTCCTACATCGCATACCAGACGGCGTATCTGAAAGCCCACTATCCGGCGGAATACATGGCGGCTGTCCTCAGCTGCAACCTGTCGAATATCTCCGAAATCACCAAGTTTATGGAGGAATGTATCCGGATGGGCATAAATGTTTCGGGTCCGGACATCAACGAAAGTTACCACAAATTCACGGTCAATGCGAAGGGCGACATAAGGTTCGGGCTTGCAGCCATCAAGAACGTGGGAGCCGGAGCGGTGGAAAATATCATCGCGGTACGCAATGCCGAGACATTTAAGAATATCTACGATTTTGTCGAAAGAGTGAGCCTTTCCTCGGTGAACAAGAGGTGCATGGAGTCGCTCGCCATGGCCGGCGCCTTCGACGGGCTGAACATAAAAAGGGAACAGCTGGCGGCAAGCAATGCCAAAGGCGAGCCGGTTCTCGACGTCCTGATAAGGTACGGCGGCAAGGTGCAGTCCGATAAAATGATGAATGTCAATTCCCTGTTTATGGGCGCCAATGCCGTGCAGGTTGCAAAACCCGAAATCCCTCCGGCGGAAAGCTGGGCGCGTATAAATGTCCTGAAAAAGGAAAAGGAACTGACCGGAATGTTCCTGTCTTCGCATCCCCTGGACGATTACAGGTTCGAGATGACAAACCTCGTTTCGCACTCGATTGCCGATCTGGCAAACCTCGCCCCGCTAAGGGAACACGATTTCTCCCTCGGCGGCTTCGTAACGGCAAGCAGCGACAATGTCAGCAAAAACGGAAAGCCATGGGGACAGTTTTCGCTCGAAGACTATACGGGAACTTACGATTTCAGAGTGTTTGGCAAGGACTATGAACAGTTTATGAAATTCATGCAACAGGGATATTTCCTGCTGGTTAAAGCCACCGTGCAGGAAAGATACAACTCGCCGGGAGAACTGGAGGTAAAAATCAAGCAGATCAATCTCCTCGGAAATGCACGGGACAGTATTAAAAGCTTCACGCTCAATCTCCCCGTGTCGGAGGTATCGCAGGCTTTTGTAGAAAAAATCTCGACCGTCGTGAAAAACAATTCCGGCTCAATCGAGTTCCGTATCCGATTTGTCGATAAGGATAAAAATATTTCCGTTGACCTGTTTTCCCGAAAATACAGAATCGGAATCACTGCGGAAATGCTTGAGTTTATCAAAAATAATGAAATAAAGTACTCAATAAATTAATGATCATGGGACGTGAAATAAATAAGGTGTAACAGTTTCATGATACTGTGAACATAATGCGCATTGCGAAATTGCCCGCAGGGCCGTAGGGTATCAATACCAATAGAAAACCGTTACCTCCAGCCACAAGCCTTTTAAGGCTTGCAGAAAGAATTATCGTATCGGTATAGACGTATTTGGCTTCTGCAGGAAAGATTATCGGGCTTTCAGCCCTTAACTTGACGACATTGGGCTAAAGCCGACTAAAGGCTTACGCATCCCCAATTGTGTGTATTATTGTGTAGAGAGCGTCCAAAAAATTCCTCACATCGTCATTGCGAGCGAAGCGAAGCAATCCAGTGATTAACAGTATTCTGGATTGCTTCGGGCTGCGCCCTTGCAATGACGCTTTTCGTAAGCAGCACATTAAGAGGCTTTTCTGGATTGCTTCACTGCGTTCGCAATGACGGACAACGATGGTTTGCTTCGATTTATGATGAGGCCTTTTGTTATGTCCTGATTATGCGTCATTTCGCTTGTAGTTTAGGCACGAAACGGTTATTCGCAATGACGGACACCGACCATTTTGAAGCGCCCTATACCTTCCAAAGCTTTTTAAAACTAAAATCTTCGCCTGAAGGCGAGGGATTTGCCCTCAGATGTATAAATTAAATACCCACTGAGGTTGTTTTGTTATTGAAATTAGGTAAAAATGAGGTTTTTGGACATGTATGTAACATTTTTGACAGTATGCAAGGTTAATTGAAATTCAGATTTTTGTCATGTGCATACCGTATAAAAAGAAACAACCCCGGCAGATATTTCTACCGGAGCTGTTCCATCATTAACATGAAAAATTATTCTTTAGTTTTATATCTTGCCTACCAAATCAATGCTTGGTTTCAGTGTTGTATCGCCTTTTCTCCATTTTGCAGGACAGACCTCGTCGGGGTGAGCTGCCACAAACTGTGCGGCTTCCACTTTCCTGAGCAGTTCGTCTGCATTACGTCCAATGCCATTGTCGTGGATTTCAGCAATTTTAATTTGTCCCTCGGGATTAACGAGGAAAGTTCCGCGATAAGCCAGGCCTTCTTCTTCAATCAGCACTCCAAATGCGCGGCTCAAAGCGCCGGTATGATCTGCCAGCATCGGATATTTGATTTTACGGATAGTTTCGGAAGCATCATGCCATGCCTTGTGAACAAAGTGGGAATCGGTGCTTACGGAGTAAACTTCTACGCCAAGTTCCTGCAGTTTGGCATATTTGTCTGCCATGTCTCCCAGTTCGGTCGGACAAACAAAAGTGAAATCGGCAGGATAGAAGAAGAAAATTGCCCATTTTCCTTTTACATCATTATTCGTTACGGTCTTAAAATTTCCGTCATGATAGGCCTGCAGTTTAAATTCAGGCAGTTGAGAATTAATAATCGTTTGCATATTTTTTATTTTTTTTAAATATTTTTAATAATCATTACATTTATTTTTCGACAAAGGTAAGTGGCTTGACGGTATAAATCAAATCAATGTTTTCTATATTCAAATAAGTAATATATATATGACCTGAAAATTAAGAATTTTGTGAAATAATCGAGGGTGTCTCAAAAGGGGGGGAAGTCCCGTTACTGCGAGTGCGCAGCCCGAAGCATCCAGTGATTAACAGTATTCTGGATTGCTTCGCTTCGCTTACAATGACGTTTTTGTAAGCAGCACATAAGAGGCTTTTCTGGATTGCTTTACTGTGTTCACAAATTTAATTGCCATGTCCAGTTGCCCGTAGGGCATTAATATCAATAGAAACAACACACACACACCACAACCCCGTTAGGGGTTGAATGCCGGGACATTTTATAATTCGGATGAGAGTGCGGTAAACACTTTCACCACTTGCTATCGCGTGCAAGCCTTAAAAGGCTTGTGACGGGAAATAAACGGTTTTCTATTGATATTGATGCCCTACGGGCAATTAATTAACGCTATTCAATTTTTAGTTTTTAACTTTTAGTTTTTAACTCTCCTGATGCCCTGCGGGCAATTTCGCAATGCGCATTATAATCACAGTATCATGAAACTGTTACACCTTATTTATTTCGCATCCCTAAGCGTCATTCCACTCTTAGTTGCGGCACGGAACGAACATTCGCAATGACGATGTGATGACTTTTTAGACACCCTCATATTTTTGGCATTGGACTTGTAGTTTGCTCAAGAAAGTAAAATCCGGTAAAAGCTGGCCGGAAGATTATTTTCCCTGTTCACCGATAGAATTATGCTGAACGTTTGCTTCGTTCCGTTCCTGTTCTTCGCCTGTCCTGCTGACCGACAGAATCATGCCGAAGGCTATGCATGTAACGAGAATCGAAGATCCTCCGGTGCTTATCATCGGCAGGTTCTGTCCCGTAACCGGCAGTCCTCCGACGGATACCCCTATGTGTATGAACGTCTGCATGAGAATCAGGACAAGCAGTCCCGACAGCAGCAGCGAAGTGAAAGCCATACGGCATTTCCTTATGACAAGCAGTACCCTGTAGAACAGTATCAGATACAGTATGATAATGCCTGTTCCGCCAAGAAGCAAACCGTATTCCTCGATAATTATAACGAAAATAAAGTCGTTGTGCGCTTCGGTCAGGGTCTTTCTGTAAAAGCTTTTTCCCGGCATCTGCCCGAACAGTCCTCCGTTAATTATTGCATACTTTGCTTTTTGAGCCTGTTCATAGTCCTCGGCCCCTGCGCCTGAGCGAAAAAATGCGCTGAGTCTGCTTGCAGCCGTATCTCCGCGTGTAAGATATTCCTGTGCTGCAGGCATTTTGACAAGCAGGAGATACAGCGATAAGGCGGCAAACGCTAACAACATGCTGGCGCCCACATATTTTTTCTTGCCTGCTCCCATAACGATCAGTATCATTGATGTCCCTCCGATAATCAGGGTAGTGGATGTGTGCGCCGATATGATCAGGCCGCAAACTATGGCAATGGGGACAATCACCCTCTTCAGAAACTTCCCGAGGCTTTCATCGAAGCCTTCGCTCATGACTTTAGCCAGATAGACTACCATGAAAACCTTTGCAAAGTCCGATGGCTGGAAACTCCTGCTGAAAAGCCAGCGTCTGGAAAATTCGCCCGAGATCAGAATCACAAGTATCAGGCATAATATGATAGCCAGCAAGGCTATTGGAGCAAGCAGCCTGTATGCGTTTAGCGGCGCCAGATGCACGAGATACATGGCCGCAAAGCCGACAGTCAGCAGCCTGACATGTCTGAAGATTGCGGAAGTCAGATCGTCTGCATACATTGTCTGCCTGTATGAGCTTGAATAGACGGACAGTATTGATATGACCGCCAGGGCGAAAAGGATATACCATATCTTTTTGTCGCCACCGAGTTTTATAGAAAGTTTCATCGCTTAACTGTTTGTGTTTAAAATTATTTTGTTTTATAAATCAGTGAATTTTCATTATATATACTGTCGTATTTCAGTTTTGTCTCCATCGCTTCGTTCTGCGTGCTGAAGCCGCCAATGGAAACGGGATATAAAATGCCTGTCATGGAGAGTATTTCAGCCCTGCCGTATCCTGTTTTCCGGCACTGCTGCACGAAATTTTCCGCATTGATTTTTTCCTCGAAACAGGCTACAACAACGTAATAGTTTTTTATGCGGGAAAGCAGACCGGCGGTTTCCCTGTTTATTGCGGCAGAATCGCCGGATTCGTCGACAATGGCAAATTGATTTGCAGGCTTTTTTGTCCGGGAAACCAGAGGGGCTTCCGAGCTGCATATATCGAAAATGAGAAAAAACAGACAGCCGAAGGCAATCAGGCACAGGCATATCGCTCCCGAAACAATCCCCGACCGGCATTTCTTCCTTTTCTTGGGCAGGTAAACAAATTCGGTATTGCCGGAACGTTTTTTACCTGCCTCATCTTCATTCTTTTCGAATGCAAAATGTATGCTGCCCTCCCTGAAAAAATATCCAAGTCCTGCAATACTGTAATGCTGTCCCTTGTCTATCACGGAAACAAGATTATCGACAAAATCCTTCAGAAAAACTGCAGGCTCGGCGATGCCTTCCCTTTTCATTTCTTCTTCCAGAAAGCCGTCGTTCTGCTTCAGCAATGGCGAAAATACCGCGTCCCCGTCGGAATTGGTTATAAACGCCCCTATATCAGGGATAATAACTCTCCTGTTACGCCGGATTATTTTATAAAGAATATTGTCAAAACTGTCCATAACAAAGCATTTTTCCATTGCATAATACTGGCAGGCGCCTCTGTCAGCACAGTCCCTGCTCGAGCACCGCCCGGGCTACTTTCATGAATCCTGCAATATTCGCGCCCTTGACATAGTCAACGTATCCGTCGGTCTGCATCCCGTACTGTACGCACGATTCATGTATATTCTGCATAATCAGTTTTAATTTTTCGTCAATTTCTTCCCTTGTCCAGTTCAGTTTCATTGCGTTCTGGCTCATTTCCAGTCCGGAAACCGACACTCCTCCCGCGTTGACCGCCTTCCCCGGCGCATACAGCTTTCTTTTCCTGATGAACAGCTCGACAGCTTCGGGCGTGCATCCCATGTTCGACACTTCGGCGACGCAAATCACTCCGTTGTCAACGAGCCGCTGCGCATCGTCGGCGTCAAGTTCGTTCTGTATGGCGCAGGGCATTGCGATATCGCATTTCAGTTCCCAGGGCTTTTTTCCCGCGACAAACACGGCTTCGGGAAATTCGTCCGAATATGGCTGGACAACATCATTGCAGGTCGCGCGCAAATAGAGCATGTAATCGATTTTTGCCCTGTCCAGTCCCGATTTGTCGTAAATATATCCGTCGGGACCCGAAATCGCAATTACTTTCGCTCCGAGTTCGGTGGCTTTCAGCGCCGCGCCCCATGCGACATTTCCAAATCCCGAGACCACAACTGTCTTGTCCTTAATGCTTAATCCCTGCCTTTGCAGCATGTGCTCGACAAAGTAAACGCCTCCGAATCCGGTTGCTTCGGGACGTATCAGGGAGCCGCCCCAGGTCATTCCCTTGCCCGTAAGCACTCCGGTATTTTCCCTCGCGAGCTTCCTGTACCATCCGTACATGTAGCCTATTTCGCGCGAACCGACGCCGATGTCTCCTGCAGGCACGTCGGTATCGGGTCCGATATGCCGCCAGAGTTCGGTGATAAACGCCTGGCAGAAACGCATTACTTCGGCGTCCGATTTGCCGCGGGTATTGAAATCCGAACCTCCTTTGGCTCCGCCCATTGGCAGAGTCGTGAGGGCATTCTTGAATGTCTGTTCGAAACCCAGGAATTTCAGTGTGGACAGCGTTACCGAGGAGTGAAACCTGAATCCGCCCTTATACGGTCCTATCGCATTGTTAAACTGCACTCTGTAGCCCGTATTTATCTGAATCTCGCCCCTGTCGTCCTGCCACGGAACCTTGAAGGTGAAAATCCTGTCCGGTTCAACGATTCTTTCAATGATTTTAGCTTTTTCAAACTCAGGATGCTGGTTGTAAATGTCTTCAATAGATTCGAGCACTTCGTGTACCGCCTGCAGATATTCTCTCTCGTGAGCGTATCTGGCTTCAAGCCGATTCATTATTTCTTTTACTTTCATTGTGTTATATCATTAAACTGTATAATAATTACTCTGTTTATACTCTAAATTGCAATAGCAAAGGTCTTAATTTTTCCCGATATAACAAAAAAGTGTGCATTATGTTAAACAGTCAGTAAAATAAATACAGTGATTTATTGATGTTTTTTACCTGTGAATGTTTCGCAAACCGCCCGACGAACCTTATTTCTCGCTCGGAGCGAGGAATTCCATGCTTTTAGCATGAACGACGGCGCTCGGAGCGGGAATTTACCTTTTACCGGGAGACGGTTTTTCAAAGTAGCATTTGTCTTTTGGCAAATCATATCAGGCGAGAATTTAATTTCGCACTGTGATTTGATTACTTGAAGCAATAAATTATATTTCAGAGAGATAAATCTCCGTTTATCTTTTTTGATGGTTCTACCGTTATTTGTGTGGAAGTAATAAAATCAGGAATATAACAGAATGGCATAAGGAAAAGATTCCGACAAGCCTGTTCGCTTGGAAAAGCATATAACATTGCGGAATCAAAA
>JAIRZR010000248.1 GCA_031267155.1 Prevotellaceae bacterium
GCGGGAATGTCGGCGTCTTCGGCTATGAATCAGCAGCCCTGGCAATTTATTGTGATTGACGAACGCGCGACTTTGGACGCTCTGGCGACAAGTTTGCCGTATGCGAAAATGCTCTATCATGCGTCGGCGGCTATTGTTGTCTGCGGAGATTCCGATGTAAAGGTGGGAGACCGGTCTTTCTGGGAATTTGACTGCTCGCTGGCTTCCGGAAACATACTCCTGGCTGTTGAGGCTGTGGGACTTGGCGCCGTGTGGACTGCCGTGCATCCGGACGCAGGACGCATCTCGGCTGTAAGGGAGATACTGAATCTTCCGGAAAACATTATTCCGCTGAATGTTATCCCCGTAGGCTATCCTGCAGGGGAACACATGCCAAAAGACAAGTTCGATTCCGGAAAAATACACCGGAACAAATGGTAGTCCGGAATGTTGCGTAAAAAGAAATAATGGCAGAACGTGTTATCGCTTTTCTCAAAAGGGAGAAGGGAGGAAAGTCCGGACAGGACAGGGCGCTGCGCTGTTGAAAGACAGATGTCTGTAAGGGTATGGAAATGTAACAGAAAAAAACCGCCCGGGCAACCGGGTAAGGGTGAAAAGGTGAGGCAAGAGCTTACCGCGTCTTGTGGCGACACAGGCGGACAGTACAGCCCGCAGCCTGCAAGACCATGTAAACCGGCGTTAAGGGTTGCCCGCCCGGTGCCGGAGGGTAGGTCGCAGTTTCCGTGGAAACGCGGAAGAAAGATAAATGATAACAGTCCCGCAGGGGAATACAGAATCCGGCTTACAGTTCTGCCATTTAATGAATAATCAACGCACCGGTTTGAAACGGTGCGTTTTTTAAAGTAAATATGGATAAAACGAATAAGGTAAACAGAACAATACTCGGAGTCGATCCGGGAACTGCGCTCATGGGTTATGCCATCGTACGCTCGAAAGGCTCGAATCTCGAACTGCTGGTAATGGGCGTTATAGAACTGAAAAAGTATAAAAACCATTACGAAAAGCTGAATAAAATATACGAGCGCGTCGATTCGATAATAAAAGAGTATAAACCGGAGGAACTTGCGATAGAGGCGCCTTTTTTCGGCAAAAACGTACAGTCGATGCTGAAACTGGGCAGGGCGCAGGGCGTTGCAATGGCTGCGGCTCTGTCAAACGGACTGCCGATATTCGAGTATGCTCCCAAAAAGATAAAAACGGCGATAACAGGCTCGGGAAGCGCATCGAAGGAACAGGTCGCAAATGCCCTGAGACTGGAACTGCAAATAAAGGATATGCCCGAATATATGGATGCTACCGACGCTCTCGGAGCAGCTGTATGCCATTTTCACCAGACTAAACTTATCAGCCGGATGACAAAATCGGGAGGTAATGACTGGAAAAGTTTTATAAAAAATAATCCAGGAAGGGTAAAGGAATAAATTCTGTACTTCGATTTCCGTGCAACTGCGCTACAATCGCAATCGTATACTTCGCGCAGGGCAGTTTTGTGGATTGCGGTTAAACTCCGCAAGGAATTTAAGATGGATAACCTCCAATGAAGCGAAGCGATTGGTGACCACGGCGAATATATCCACAGTCCGAAAGCCTGAACAACAAGTGTACAGGATAGTATAGGATGTTTTTCGTTCAACCTTTCAGGTTGTGTCGAATGTCTGAATCGAGATTCACAAGTTTGAAGAATTAACAGGATTTTTTGTCTGCATACGGGAAGCAAGGTATCGCAAAACGCTACTGTTGCAAAATCAAATCGTTTCAACGTATCGTGTCCCAAACCCGAAGGATGGGGTGTTAAAAATCCGGTTATTGTTTCAAAAAATATTCGTTCAAAGTTTTCTTGAGACGTGAAAATAATTGCGTCCTATTTTTTGTATAATCCGTGGATAAACAAACCTGATGTAGATGACCCCGGGCAAGCTAAGCGTATCTCCGGTACAAGTCCGTATGGACTTGAATTACCGCAAACTTGAACTGCTTCGCAGTTCCGTGCAGTCTCTGCCCCGAATTGCGCTGCGCTTGTTCGGGCTTATCAAAATTGAACGCCTTATGGCGTCAGTCTGCAATGCACGAAACTGCTCCGCGCGTGGTATAAAAACGCGAAGGTATAAGATATTGAAAAATGGAAATTATTCCGGCAAAATAGGGGCTTCTTCTTTTCTTTACCTGCACAATTCGTTATATATTCAATTTTTTTTATCTTTTATGAAACAAAAAATCAAAAACCATGTTATTCAATCAAAATTTATTTTTTATCTTTGCATACTTTTAGAGTGAAATTATGAAAGCATTGATGTTTGGTTGGGAGTTTCCTCCGCACATTTCAGGAGGTTTAGGGACTGCATCTTACGGATTAACAAAAGGCCTTGCCAAGTCCGGAGTTGAAATTTTATTTGTAATGCCGAAAACATCGGGAGACGAGGATTCGAGCATAGGCCGTATCATAAATGCCAGTGATGTATCGTTCAAAACTGATATGTTTCTGGAAAATTACTGGACTAATGTGAATTTTTTAACTGTTTCTTCGAGCCTCATTCCATATCTGGGTTTCGAAGATTACGCTCAGCTGCGGAAGGACAGTCTGCAAAAACAGGGGGCCGTTTCGCATCTGGGCGAAAAATACACATTCTCCGGAAAATACGGAGCAAACCTGATGGAAGAAGTTGCAAGGTACGCCATGGTCGCCGCAACAATTGCAGGGGAATATGATTTTGACATTATTCATGCCCATGACTGGCTGACGTATCTGGCAGGCATAGTTGCAAAAAAGGTATCCGGCAAACCTTTAGTCATACATGTTCATGCGACGGAATTTGACCGCAGCGGCGAATCGGTCAACAAGACAGTGTACGATCTGGAAAAACTTGGAATGGATGAGGCCGATGCAGTTATGGCGGTGAGCAATCTCACCCGCAACATAGTGATAACAAAGTACAATATCCCCGAATCGAAAGTGTTTACCGTTCACAATGCTGTTGATTTTTCGGAGCGGACGGCGGTCGGGACAAACCGCGGTATCGATGAAAAGATTGTTACTTTTCTTGGACGCATAACTTTTCAGA
>JAIRZR010000313.1 GCA_031267155.1 Prevotellaceae bacterium
CCCTACGGACAATTTCGCTACACATTGAAAACTTGATTTATAATTCTCACCAGGGACGATACCGGCTTAATTTTTATCTACTTACAGCTTTATGGGATTTTTGTCGTACACCCTCTATATTTGTCGTATTCCTAATTCAAAAATTTCATATACATTTGCACCGTAAAATTAAAACGTATATAAGGCAATGAAAGTGTAATTTCTTTTAAAAAAACATGGAGTGGACTTCGGAAGATTCATCTCCGGCTATTTTATTATTCAATATTTAAAAAAAAGAAATTATGCTTATTATTCAAAACATCAGTTATATACATCCCAACAAAGATTTACTGTTCGACAAGATAAGTCTCACGGTCAACAAACACGATAAAATTGCCCTGATCGGCAATAATGGCGCTGGAAAATCCACACTGTTGAAAATTATTGCGGGGATTTTGCCTCCGGCGGGTGGAATTTTACACTTCGATTCAAAACCGTATTATATGCCGCAGATTTTCGGGCAGTTTAACGGACTTACACTTGCCCGGGCTATTGGCGTTGATAAAAAACTGGAAGCTCTGTCCGAAATTCTTTCGGGAAACGTCACGGAAACAAACATGGGCGTCCTGAACGATGACTGGACAATAGAGGAAAGATGCAGGGAAGCCTTATCCCGCTGGAAACTTGAGGACTTGAACCTGTTGCAGAAAATGGAAACCCTGAGCGGCGGGCAAAAAACCAGGGTCTTTCTTGCCGGAATCTCCATACACGGGGCGGAAACGGTTTTACTGGACGAGCCGAGCAATCATCTGGATATGGACGGCAGAGCTTTATTATACGATTTCATACAGCAGAGCCGTAGCACGTTAATTGTGGTAAGTCACGACAGGAAACTGCTGAATCTGCTTGATTCGGTTTGTGAATTAAGCAGCGAAGGCATAAGTATTTATGGCGGCAACTACGACTTCTATGCAGAACAGAAGCAAATGGAAAAAAACGCCCTGGACGAAGATATAAAAAGCAGGGAAAAGGCTTTGCGGAAGGCGAGGGAAACGGAACGGGAAACGCTGGAACGGCAACAAAAACAGAGTGCAAGGGGAAACAGACAGCAGAAAAAGGAAGGTACTCCCAGAATCATGATCAACAAACTGAAAAACGACGCCGAAAGAAGTACTGCCCGCCTGAAGGACGTGCACGCCGAAAAAACCGGCGCCATTTCCCGGGAATTGACCGAGTTGCGGAAAAAATTACCGTATATGAACGGGATGAAATTCGGATTCGACAGTTCATCGCTTCATTCCGGGAAAATACTTGTCGCCGCCGAAAGCATCAATTTTGGCTACGGCAGCCGGTTTCTCTGGAAACAGCCCCTGAGTTTCCGGATAAAAAGCGGCGAAAGGATTGTCCTTCGGGGAGCGAACGGTTCGGGCAAAACAAGTCTGATAAAAATAATCCTCGGCGAACTGCAGCCAAAATCGGGAACGGTTTACAGGGCTGCGAACAGGGCGGTTTACGTGGACCAGGACTATTCGCTGATTGACGACCGGCAGACTGTTTATACGCAGTGCAGGAAATACAATACCTCCGCATTGCAGGAACACGAAATAAAGACAGAATTGAACCGCTTTTTATTCACAAAAAACGACTGGGACAAAGCGTGCAGCGCTCTCAGCGGCGGAGAAAAAATGCGGCTCATGCTTTGCTGCCTGACGACAGACAGGCGGGCGCCGGACATAATCATACTCGACGAACCCACGAATAATCTGGATATCCGGAATATGGAAATCCTGACAGAGGCAATTAACGAATACAGGGGAACGCTTGTCGCCGTGTCGCACGACGCTTATTTTCTGGAACAGATAAATGCCGAACGGATAATTGATTTGGAGTAAATGCCGGATTTCGATTTTCGCCATTTACAATGACGAAACAATGGATGGCATTTCCTAATGTCGAACTTGTGTTTCAGGCAGTTTTATCTGTGCACAGATTTCGCAGGTCGTTGACGACATTACTGTCATTTAAAACTGAGGCCAATAACAAAAAAAGGGTCATCCTGCTGGACAAACCCTCCTTTGTTAAATAAATTTAAAAAACTTTGTTATGAAATATTATTCGAAGAATCGAGGCGTCTTTGCGCCGCCATATCCTTCGCCCCTTCCTATTCTGAAACGCAGCGAAATCTCATGCGATCCGCTAGTATATTTTCCGATTGGACCCAGATTAAGGTCATACGAATATCCCAAGCCCAAAAAGTCGGTAATATATAATCCCACAATACCAACCAGACTTTCCATCACAAATGCATCACTTGAACGCAGTGAAGCTCCAAACCAAAATCTGTCCCTGTAAGTAGCCAGAGTATTAAGATCCAGCTGCATAATAGGCCATGAGCTCATGTGAGTAACGAATGAAGGAGCAAGTTTCCAGTCAAGATCCAGATTGAATGTATATTTAGTATAAAAATATATGTGGCGTCCCGACTGCAGGTTGCTGATCTTTGTCGGAGATATATTCAGGTGCGTAACCGAGGCTCCGATCTGGAACTGTGCTGTGTTATATTCTACTCCGAAATCAAAGTCGGCGCTAAACTTGCTTGATCTGTCGTGATACGAATCAATAATCGGATCATTGGGATTTTCAGAAACAGCGTCACTTAAATTCAGATGCTTGTACAAAACTCCGCCACCCAAACCGAATGACAGGTAACTGTCTTCAAAATGGACATAATAAGCATAAGCCAATTTAGCATTTATCGAAGATTCGTGACCGATTCTGTCATTTATAACCGAAAGCCCCGCACCCGAATTAATTTGAGAGAAATAGTTATGAGCATTCAAGACCTGCGTACTCGGCGCGCCTTTGAACCCAATAAACTGCTGACGTCCCAACAGGAAGACATGCATATAATTGGAGCCTCCCGTTGCTGCCGGATTGTAGTTTACCCTGCTCAAAAACTGCTGAGACAGCTGTATGTCATTTTGACCCGAGAGCAACAGGGGTAAAAACATTATCATTGATATAAGTACTTTCTTCATTTTACGTAAACTTTATCTTTTTCCATTTTCACTTTTTTACTTCTGCGTCATCGGCTTTACAAAAGCTTTTGCATCACCGGTTTTACCTAAAGCGCTGTTAATTTTATCACACATTGCATTGGCTTCTCCCGATGTATTGAATCCGCCTGCAAAATATCTGTATACTCCATTGCTGAATACTTCGTAAACATCCAGATTAAACAATTGCTTAATCCTTACAAAGTCGGAACTGCTCATACTTGCAGGTTTTGTTGTCGCCGCCATCTGAATCGAATAAGGCATGTTCCGTATATTCGCTCCTGTTGCCATTTGTGGCTGGTTTACTGTTGGCTGCGGCGTATACTGCTGCTGTGCCGGATAATCCTGTACAGGACGGACGCCATAAATGCCTTCCGAGGATGGAGTT
>JAIRZR010000059.1 GCA_031267155.1 Prevotellaceae bacterium
GCCTGTTGAACCAGATTTTTGATCTGCGACACTATGTCTGCAGGAATCATAATGGAATGCTTGTCTTCCATGTCTTTAACTAATTTAATTAATATTAAAAAATAATTGCCGCAAAGGTAGTAATTATTTATAACATAAAACGGATTTTATTTGAACACACCGGCAAAATCCTTGCGGTTGCCCTAAATCCGGACGTGGTGAATAGGGCGACCGCATTTTGAGGATGTCCGAAAAGAGTCGAGTCAAATTACATGATTTTGTTGTACACCTATTTTGATTGAGCAGGGGTGGAGAGATTCGAACTCCCATCAACGGTTTTGGAGACCGCTATTCTGCCCTTGAACTACACCCCTAAAAAAGAGTTGGCCCCTTTGTTGAGTATAAAAAAGACCAACTCAAAAAAAAAGAGAGAAATTATTCGATTATTTCAGTTATCTGTCCTGCACCAACCGTACGACCGCCTTCGCGTATTGCAAAACGGAGGTTCAAGTTCAGAGCAACAGGATAAATCAGCGTAACTGTAATTGTAACATTATCACCCGGCATAACCATTTCTACACCTTCCGGCAATTCCACTTCACCTGTAATATCAAGTGTACGCAGGTAGAACTGGGGACGGTATTTGTTGTGGAATGGAGTATGACGTCCGCCTTCTTCTTTCTTCAAGACATAAATTTCAGCTTTGAATTTAGTATGAGGCGTGATAGTATTCGGACGTGCAATAACCTGTCCACGTTTGATTTCCTTCTTGTCGATACCGCGGAGCAACAAGCCGACATTATCGCCTGCTTCACCCTGGTCAAGAAGTTTACGGAACATTTCGACGCCTGTAACCACCGATTTCCTTGGTTTTTCGCCCAAGCCGATGATTTCAACTTCTTCCTGTACCTTAATGATACCGGTTTCGATACGTCCTGTAGCAACAGTTCCGCGACCCGTGATGGAGAATACGTCTTCTACAGGCATGAGGAACGGTTTCTGGTTTTCGCGCGGAGGGATGGGAATATACTCGTCAACCGCATCCATCAGCTCAAGCACTTTCGCTTCCCATTCAGGATCGCCGTTCAAAGCGCCCAGTGCGGAACCTCTGATAACGGGAGCGTTGTCGCCGTCGAACTGATAGAAGCTCAGAAGCTCGCGCAATTCCATTTCAACAAGTTCCAGCATTTCGGGATCGTCAACAGCATCAACTTTGTTCATGAAAACAACGATACGGGGCACATTCACCTGACGGGCCAGAAGAATATGTTCGCGAGTCTGGGGCATGGGACCGTCGGTAGCGGCGCACACCAAAATAGCGCCGTCCATCTGGGCAGCGCCCGTAACCATATTCTTGACATAGTCGGCGTGACCGGGACAGTCAACGTGAGCATAATGGCGTTTAGCCGTCTGATACTCAACGTGAGCAGTGTTAATAGTTATACCTCTTTCCTTTTCTTCGGGGGCATTATCGATGGAATCGAAACTGCGGATTTCGGAAGAATAGCCTTGCTTTGCTAACACAGAGGTAATAGCGGCAGTAAGAGTGGTTTTACCATGATCGACGTGACCGATGGTGCCAATATTTACGTGCGGCTTGGATCTGTCAAATTTTTCTTTTGCCATAATTATAGAATCATTTTTAACGTTAAAAATTACTTATTTTTTCTTTATATACTTTTATAATTCAAAATCTTAGAGCCGGCGATGGGAATTGAACCCATGACCTCTTCCTTACCAAGGAAGTGCTCTACCTCTGAGCTACGCAGGCATTGTTCCCAAGATAAAGGACATGCTGCAAAAAACTTTCCCGACATGTTACCTTACACCTTTTCTCTATAGAGCGGAAGACGAGGTTCGAACTCGCGACCCTCAGCTTGGAAGGCTGATGCTCTACCAACTGAGCTACTTCCGCATATCTATGGTCTGTGGGGAGAGCAGGATTCGAACCTACGAAGTCGTACGACAGCAGATTTACAGTCTGCCCCAGTTGGCCACTTTGGTATCTCCCCAGATGATTAACGAGCCGATGGAGGGATTCGAACCCACGACCAGCTGATTACAAATCAGCTGCTCTGGCCAACTGAGCTACATCGGCATTAATCTTCTTTCACAATTCAATGAGCATGCTTTTGACTTCAAAAGCGGGGACAAAAGTACTGCTTTTTTTTATTCCTGCAAAATTTTCTATAAAGATTTTGTGAAAGATCATCTTTCTCCCGTATCAAATAATTATATATCATTGTATTGTATTCAAAACTTTCTATTGCTGTCAACAAACTCATATCGCATAAAAACCTAAAAGATGTATTTTTAATTCATACATCAGGGAGAAAATCTCTCGCCTTCAGGCGACGATTGTAGGAGCAAGGCATGCCTCTGCCCATACGCAAGTTGCCCGTCTCTGTCGCACAGGATGTTTATTTCGGTTTTTTGCCAAATTGCCTAAAATATTTCAGCAAATTAATGGATAATTAAAATATTTATTAATTTTGCGGCGGAATAAAGCACAGATTTTAATAAAGCGCTATACTTATTTATTAAGGATTTTATAGTATAAACATAAATTATTTCGTTATGAAAAGTATTAACAGACGTAAATTTTTAAGTATTTCTGCTTTGGCAGGAGCAGGTGCAGTTGTGCCGCAGATAATTGGTCGCAAGGCTATTGCAGCGCCGGTTGACGGTGCGGAAAAAGAAATCGTTACCCGTCAGCTGGGCAGGACGGGAATGACGATACCCATTTTGAGCATGGGCGTTATGAAGGCGGATAATCCCGCTGTCGTTCGTGCGGCTTACAATGCGGGACTCACTCATTTTGACACCGCTCACGGCTATCAGAATGGTAAAAACGAAGAAATGCTCGGAGTTTTTTTCAAAGACAAGGATCGCAGCACTTTCACTGTCGCAACGAAAGGCAAGGCGAATCTCAAGTCGGATAATTTCGAACAGGAATACGAAGAATTGCTGAACACAAGTCTTCGCCGCCTGCAAATGGATTATGTGGACATTTTTTATGCGCATGCTATTGGAGACCTGGGAACTGTCAATAACCCGCGCCTGATTAAGATGCTGAAGAAGTTTAAAGACGAAGGTAAAGTCAGGCACATAGGTTTTTCCACACATGCAAATAAGCCGGCTCAGATCGACGAGGCTATTGCAGCGGGAATTTACGAGGTGTGTCTGGTCAGCTACAATTTCAAACTGGATATCCTTTCCGAACTGGAGGCCGCCATTCAGCGCGGAGTGAAAGCCGGAATGGGTTTCGTTGCCATGAAATCGATGGTTGGAGGCGTAGAAGACGCCGACGCAAAATCGAAGGTAAACGGCGCCGCCTGCCTGCGCTGGGTCTGGAAAAACCCGAATATCACAACGGCAATACCGGGATTTACAAGTTTCGATTTGCTGGAAAACTGTCTGGAAGCGGCTCATTCGCCCAAACTTGGCGAATCGGATATCAAATATCTGGCAGGACTGAAGGAGAAGGAACTGCTCTATTGCCAAAACTGTGGCAATTGTGTGAAGCAGTGCTCAAAACATCTGCCCATTCCCGACATTATGCGCGCATACATGTATAACTACGGCTACAAATATCCCTCCCTCTCGAAGGATACTCTGACCGAACTGGCTGTTGCAAACAACGCATGTGCGGGATGTGAAAAATGTACGGTAACACGATGCTCTTCAGGATTTAATGTTGCCAGTAAAATTGCGGCGATCACTCCGATTGTTGACGTACCTTCCCATTTCCTGGCATAAAACGGCATGAAGCGTAAAATTCCATACCTTTTATTGATCCTGTTCAGCCTTGCGGGACAGGTCTTTGCGCAGACGCCTGAAAATATACATTCATACTTGCCTGCAATCAAAGACTGGTCGATATCGCCTGAAATAGAGGTGTTTGACAGCGATAATCTATATGAACGCATCAACGGAGCCGCCCCTCTGTTCCTGGAAAATAATTTCAGGGAAATGACAAGCCTGATATATACCCGTGGCGATGACTACATTACTGTTCAGGCTTATCGCCATGCAAGTCCGGAGGACGCTTTCGGCATGTATGCTTCCGAACGTTCGTCGGATATGACTTTCTATCCCGGTATTGGAGGCGAAGCGCAGGGCGACGATTACGGGCTGTTTTTCTTTGCGAACAGGATTTATGTGAAGATGTCGTCAAATGCCAAAAGCGAGACGGTGACTGGCGCGTTTAAGGAAATAGCAGGGGGACTGGCAGCGAAGATTGATGCAAACGCTTCGTATCCGGACATTTTCAAGCTGTTTCCGAAAGACGGGCTAATCCCCCATACTCAGGCGTATATTACCCAAAATTATATCGGGCACGAGTTTCTGAAGCCTGTCCATACGGCTGATTACGATTATGAGGGACAAAAGTTTCAGCTGTTTGTCATTGATGGAAAGACAAAAGACGGTGCAAAGAAAGTTTTGAATGACTATTTCGGTTTTACCAAACAGCCGCTGGATTTCAAGGAAGGAAATCTTCGTGCCGAAGACCGTTATAATGGTAATATTCCCATGGTCTGGAAAGGACAGTATATTATAGGAGCGTTTCGCGAAAACGGCGAGGATTTTTCCAAAGATATATATGAGTTCCTAAACCGGTTTCAGGCATCATAGTCATGCAGCAGCCAGTAGTTTCCGGCATGCTATAATTGTGGACATAGCAGATGTCGAGACATTTCAAGACAAGATTTTTAGAGTTAAAAGTTAAAGGCTAAGAGTGCTGGCGCGCGTCAGCCAACTTTTAACTCTTAACTTTTAGTTCTTAACTCTAAAAGCCCTTTGGGCTATTATGCGAATGGTTATTTTGCCTACCTTTGCCGCGTAAAAATATTAAGAAGATGATACGCAATATGGACAAAAGACATGCGGGCGATCTTCCCGCAAGAGCGGGCGGTGCGGTGGCATGCGAAACGTTTGGCGCCCGAAGGGCTTGGGGTTCCCTGCTTTTAACGCGGCGCAGTCCGGAGACTGCGCCGGACAGGAGGATCAGGGGTATTTTATGGAAGAATAGGATATGATAGAAAAAGTTTATGCTGTTAACAGTTATTGGGATATGACAATCATTGAAGGTATTGCCGGCTATAATGACAGGAAATATTATTTTAACTGCATTTTTTCCAGTGATGCTGTTGACAATTGGACTGATGCCGATGCTTATGAACTGACTTTACTGGATGATTATATATTTGGTTTAACACTGGAAAACTGGGAATACTGGAGAAACTGGTTGAATAAATTCAATAAGAAACTTTTATTTGAAATACCTCATCCTGCTAAATATGCAGAAATTAGAAAAATATTAACAGTTGATGAAATATTCAATGATAAAGATACAGAAAAAGACATAATTGAATTAACTGAAAAAAATTATCGGAATGAAATCATAATAAATGAATATTTAAAGAACAGTAAGCCGGTATATAAAGCCAGAGGAACTTTTTTTGGGAAAATCAATGG
The DNA here is from genome assembly GCA_031267155.1 of Prevotellaceae bacterium. GTDB lineage: Bacteria > Bacteroidota > Bacteroidia > Bacteroidales > UBA932 > JAIRLF01. The sequence goes on from JAIRZR010000059.1 coordinate 5,458, forward strand.
AATGGATACAAAGGTAGAATGGGAAAATGTAATAAAAATATAAGGAAAATGGAGGTGGAAAATGTTTAAAATAAATGGTGAAGGATATGAAATTGAACAAGCATACATAGACGCTCTTCTTGATGAAGAGGAGGAAAGATTAATGTTCGGAGTGGAAATTTCAGGAAAACAGGCAGATGACAGGACACTGCCCTCAATCACTTCGGATACATTATTAAAGACAGGAAAACACGAAATAAGAAAATGGCAGGATATTGCCGGGAGAGTTGTGGAGTGGGGAAAATATTCTAAAAACGTACGGAAGCCGTACGCGAGATTTTACAATTATTATAAAAATACATTCAGAAGTAATTTTATTTATAATGCTAAAATTGAATTTAAAGCTATTGACAGTAAAATATTCATAAAAGTACAGGGACTGTGTGACAGTAAATTTAACGGTACGGAAATAAAAACCTTATCACTGAAAATAGAAACGGAAGTGGTTTTTGGATGGATAAGTACCGGAGCGCATATAACTGAAGAACTGGCAAGGAATAAACTGAACCCCTATCTGGATGCGGATAATTTTGATTACAGTGTATCGCCGCTTAAATTAAGTAACGGCAGTGTGGATATGGGACGTTTTGACTTAAAAAATGAAAATAATGAATACAGGATATTTTGACGAATATATACATTATAAAAATACCGGCATAAAGTCGAAGGCAAAGGAACTTATAAGGAAATTTATAGATTCTTTTGAAAATTATGCAGAAAAGGAACAATGGACTGTGGAATATTTGCCGAAACTTGAGATGGACAGTAACGGACGTATTCGAAATGAATTGTTTGAGGAAATAATATTTCCGGTATTATTGAACGGCTATAATAACAGAAACACTTTCCTGATGATCTGGCTGGCAAAATTAAAACAGAATTATTATCAGAATGCGGGGGTCTGGAAAAAAATGAATTATAAAACAGAAGTGGAAATAATCAGGGAATGTTATGAGCTGGAGCCGGATAATAATGATGTAACAGATTTGTTTTTGGAAATTATGATTGACAGAATGGATTTCAATATGCATGAATTACCGGAGGGAATATTGTTTGGAAACAGTTTTGCGACAAAAGATGAATGTAAAATATTGCTGGAAAGGATAGAATTTATGAATAAACTGGACAGGAATAAAAAATATTCCGAATATCTGTGCGACTGCAGAGAGAAAATAACGGAATACATGGAGTTAAGAACTAAGAGTTGGCTGTCATGTCCTGATATATAGCTATACAGACAAAACGTGTAAAAGCTGTGACAAAAATTAGGCAAAAGTCCCTGCGGAACATACGGCTACAGCGTTTCTCGGTGCACATATTCTGTTCAGAGAATACAGGGATGTATCGCCGTGGATTGGTATTGCCGGATACGGTGTTGCCGCTACAACAGGCGTGATGCGCGGAATAAACCGCAAACACTGGCTTAGCGATGTACTTGCGGGCGCAGGTA
>JAIRZR010000068.1 GCA_031267155.1 Prevotellaceae bacterium
CTGGATACCACGCCGGTAAACATTGTGGCGGACGCTTCCATCGTGGCGGATGTTGCGGGGATGACGATATTTGTTGTCCGCGAGGGACTGCTTGACCGCCGCCTGCTTCCCGAACTGGAGCAAATCTACAAATCGGGCAAATTTTCCAGTATGGCGGTTCTGCTTAACGGCTCCAGCATGTCATCCGGCAAATATTACGGAGGATACGGAGATTATGGCCGTTACGGCCATATCTACGGATACGGATACGGCGAAAAAGGCTAAAAACCGGGAATGTTTTTCAGGAAGAAATACAGCATCGCGGAGACAGGCTTGCTACAGGGCATGAGCGACATTCATTCCCATCTTCTTTACGGAGTGGATGACGGCATGCAGACGGAAGAGGAGACTTTTGCCGCTCTGGAGTATCTTGAAGAGCAGGGCGTCCAGAGGATATATCTTACTCCGCATGTCATGGAAAACTTTCCGGAAAACAGCTCTAAATCGCTAAAACGGCATTTCGATAATCTGATTAATGGATATGCCGGAAACATTGACTTGAGACTGGCCGCCGAATACATGCTCGACAGCAGTTTCGAATCGCATCTGGAAAACTATGAAAACAAACCGCTTGCCATTGCAGACGACTGTCTGCTTGTGGAAACCTCATATCTCAATCCTCCCCTCAACTTTCATCAAACAATCCAAAAAATAAAGAAAAAGGGATACCGCATTATCCTTGCACATCCCGAACGTTATCTGTACATGGATAAAAACGATTACAGAAAACTTAAAGCGGACGGCTTTCTGTTTTTCCAATTAAATCTGCTTTCTCCGACAGGATATTACGGCAGGCAGGTTCAGGAAAATGCGGAATATCTTCTCAAGAACGACTTCTACACTTTTACGGGAACCGATATACACAGTCTGGAATCCCACAGACAGGCTTTCAACATCAAATCACTTACCGCCAAACTGACCGACAGAATAAATGTTCTGATTGAAAATAACCGCCAACTCCTTTTCAATTAAAATTTTCGTGATGCTTTGACAGAGTCACCAAAAACTATGTGCAAATCTGCGATTTTGCGGTAAACAGAAACCTCCAAAGTTCCGAACTGCCATCAAATAAATCTCCTGATTAATCTCAGGAGTCCGAAAATTACCTCCCTTAGCGACTCAAAATAATATTTCGCCGTAGTATACACCCCATTATAACCTTTCATTTCAGTTTATCCTTCAAATATTTACCCGTATGCGATTCCTTACAGTTGACAAGTTCTTCCGGAGTACCTTCGAATATCAGGTAACCGCCTTCTTCGCCTCCTTCGGGACCGAGATCGATGACCCTGTCGGCGCACTTTATCACCTCGGGATTGTGTTCAATTACAACTATGGAATGACCCTTGTCGACCAGTGCATTGAACGAATCCATCAGCTTGCGGATGTCATGGAAATGCAGTCCTGTTGTCGGTTCGTCGAAAATAAACAGCACGGGTTCACAGTTATCTTCCTTCAGAAGGAAAAATGCGAGCTTGACCCTCTGGCTTTCTCCCCCCGAGAGAGTGTTCGATGACTGTCCGAGCTTGATGTATCCCAGTCCCACGCTTTGCAGCACCGAAAGTTTCTGGGCTATCTTCTTCGAGGTCGCATCCTTTACGCCCCTGAAAAAGACCACCGCCTCGTCTATCGACATGTCCAGTACCTCGAAAATATTTTTGCCCCTGTATTTTATTTCCAGAATTTCTTCCTTGAACCGTTTGCCCCTGCACGATTCACATTCGAGAATCACATCGGACATAAACTGCATCTCGACCTTTATAAATCCGTCGCCCTGACATTCCTCGCATCTTCCGCCGTCGATGTTGAACGAGAAATGCGAGGGGCCGAAACCGTTGCGCACAGCCTGCTGCTGCGAGGAAAACAGCTTGCGGATATCGTCGTACGCCTTTATATACGTTACGGGATTTGAGCGCGACGATTTCCCTATCGGATTCTGGTCAACCATTTCGATGCTTTTAATGCGCTCGATATCGCCCGAGAGTTTGTCGAAATCGCCCACAAGGCCTACTCCGTTGAAAATACGCGACATTGCCGGGTAAAGCACTCTGCGGATAAGAGTCGATTTGCCCGATCCGCTTACCCCCGTGACGGCAACTATCCCGTTCAGAGGTATTTTCACACTGATGTTTTTCAGATTGTTTTCCCGCGCTCCGCTTATCTCTATGTACTGGTTCAGTTTTCGCCGGCGCCGGGGAACCTCTATCTTTTCCATCCCCGTTAAATACTGAAGTGTAAGCGACTTTTCCAGGTCTGCCTTTTTCGCCCTGCCGGCATGTCCGTGAAAGACAATTTCGCCCCCGAAGTTTCCCGACATCGGACCGATATCGATTATTTCATCGGCGGCGCTGATTATTTCCTCGTCATGCTCGACGACAATCACGGTGTTTCCCAGGTCGCGCAGTTCTTTCAGTACCTTGACCAGGCGGGCGCTGTCTCTCGGATGAAGTCCTATGCTCGGCTCGTCAAGGATATACAGCGAACCGACCAGGCTGCTGCCCAGGGAAACGGAAAGGTTTATCCGCTGGCTTTCACCGCCCGACAGGGTATTCGACAGGCGGTTCAGCGTCAGGTATCCCAGTCCGAGGTCGAGCATGCACTGTATCCGCGATTTTATTTCGACCAGCGCGCGGCCGGCGATTTTCGTCTCGTAATCGGGAAGTTCCAGCTTGTTGAAAAATTCCTGGAGGTTTTTGACCGGCATCATGACAAGCTCGGATATGGTTTTATTGCCTGTGCGCACAAAATCCGCTTCCCGGCGCAGGCGGGTGCCGTTGCACAGGGAACAGACCGTTTTCCCAGTGTATCGCGAAAGCATGACCCGGTACTGTATCTTGTATTTGCCGGATTCGAGCATCGCGAAAAACGCGTCCAGGCCGTCGAACCATTTGTTGCCTGTCCATAAAAGCCGGCGTTCCTGCTCGCTAAGCTCATAGTAGGGCCTGTGGACGGGATAATTGAATTTCGGAGCGGCATATATGAGCTTTTCCTTGAAGGCTTTCATGCTGTCGCCCTTCCAGCAGGCAACTGCATCGTTGTATATCGAAAGGGACTTGTCGGGAATAACCAGATTCTCGTCAATACCCAGAATTTTGCCGTAACCTTCGCATTTCGGACAGGCGCCCAGGGGATTGTTGAAGCTGAACAGATTGACCGTCGGTTTCTCGAAACGGATGCCGTCAATCTCAAAGGCGTCGGAAAATTCCCTGAAAAAGGGCGCTCCTCCGGCGGGATAAACGTACAGGCAGCACTGCCCGTCGCCCTTCCTGAAAGCCAGCTGCACCGAATCGGCTAAACGGCTGAGAACTTCTTCGCCGTCCGATGCCGACAGGCGGTCGACAAGCAGGTATATCGACTGTTTCCCCTTCCGGTATCTCCTGTCGTAATCAAGGAGAAAATCCCTGATCTCCACCACTTCGCCCGCACGGTTTTCCATAATGAAAAGACGGGAAAAGCCCTCGTCCACCAGGAGCGTAAGCAGTTCGATCAGCCCTTTTGCGGAATCGTTAAGCGGCGACAGTACCATCATTTTCTCTCCGGGAGGTCTGCCGGCAAAATAATCGACCACGTCGCTGACCGTGTCAACCGTAACTTCACTGCCCGAGGCGGGCGAGTAGGTGTGCCCGATTCGGGCAAACAGAAGTTTCATGTAGTCATATATTTCGGTGGATGTTCCCACCGTGGAGCGCGGATTGCGCGTGTTGACCTTCTGCTCTATGGCGATGGCGGGCGGAATGCCGGTGATGGAATCGACCTCGGGCTTGTTGATTCTGCCCAGAAACTGCCGCGCATAAGAGGAAAGACTTTCGACATACCGCCGCTGACCCTCGGCAAATATCGTGTCAAAAGCCAGTGTCGACTTGCCGGAACCCGAAAGTCCGGTCAGGATAATCAGTTTATTTCTTGGAATGCGAATATCTATATTCTTGAGATTATGAACTCGCGCTCCCTTAATGGTTATATACTTCTCACTCAAAACAATAAATTTTTCAACCTAAATACTTCTTTTTACAAACTTAAAACGGGTGGCAAATTTAGTGAAAAAATCATTACTGCAAAATAAAATGACATGTCTGCTGCAAATAAATGCTTTTTGTTGCAGTATGAGCATGAAAAATAAATGCGGATTAACACCGGGCAGTTACACTTTTCCCCTGCAAAAAAATGTTTCTAATGAACAGAATAATCCATCGTATCCAGTTGTAATGTAGATAATCAGTATCATTCAGTTTCAACAGCGACAATATTCCGGGGGAGGATTTAGTACTTCCGAAGTAGAAATGAATTATACAGTGCGCGGGGCAGTTTTGTGCATTGCGGACAAACTCCGTAAGGAGTTTAAGATGGATAACCCCGAACAGGCCGCAGGCGCAGTTCGGGGTAAAGCTCCTCTCCGTCACAACTCCGTAAGGAGTTGAACTACTTCGCAGTTCTGGAGTGCGATAGCTTACCCCGAGCTACGCTTCGCTTGCACGGGGTTATCAAAATTGGACGCCTGCGGCGTCAAAAGACACGAAGCATCTCTACATTTATATCACAATTTTAGCCCGCGCACAGTATAGTACTTCCGAAGTAGAAACGGGTTTTATCGGATTGTTCAAATAAAATCCGGTTTATGTTATAAATAATTATTACCTTTGCGGCAATTATTTTTTAATATTAATTAAATTAGTTAAAGACATGGAAGACAAGCATTCCATTATGATTCCTGCAGACATAGTGTCGCAGATCAAAAATCTGGTTCAACAGGC
>JAIRZR010000442.1 GCA_031267155.1 Prevotellaceae bacterium
CGATACAAGCAAAACGTTGTAAATCCGGTGTTTCATCAAATCGGCAAAGGAAGTGTCCTTGAAGTACAGCTTCCTGATATTCGATTTGGCAGTGTCTGATATGTCCATATATTTTTAAAACGGTTTTGTGAACGGCTTCACTGTTTTATTCTTCACTGTTTGAGCGGAGTATTTCCAGAATTTTCTCTTCAGCAAGACCGGTAATCGACTGTATCTGTTCTACAGGTAAACCATTTCGTTTACAGTTGATGACAACATTGATTAACCATTTTGCTTCTTCAAGACCTTCCGCCCAGCCTTCTGCAAAACCTTCTTCAAAACCTTCCGCCCAGCCTATTTCCCTGCTGTGAACGCATTCGTAAATAAGGGATCTCTCGCAGCTGATGATGTCCCAGTATTTGTCGTAGGCTGCCAGTTCGGCTTCGGTGAAGGTGTATTCCTCGCAAATTTCCAGCGCCCGGCGAATATAGTCGTTATTCTTCAGTTCCTCAGGGACAATGCGAAGTTTTTCCGTCACTTCCTTCAGAAAGCGAAGCCAGAGTACAGCCATCCGGCGGTCTGCCCATTTCTCGGCTTTGAATTTGGGAAGTTCCACAAGCACAAATTCCATGCCGTCGATCACTTCTTTGGAATTGCCGTCGTTCCTGATACGGTAGCGGTGATAGAACTCCGGCGTTTCGTTGTCAAATTCCTCATCGAGTATTGCCAGTCCGTACACCGGCTGCAGCAGGTGACAGTTCTCGCCCTCAAGCTGCCTGACGTATGCCTTCGAAGCATCGAAGAGCATCCGCTTGATGAAGTAGCCTGTCCACAGCATCTGCACCTCAACTATGAACTGCCGCCCGCAGTTGTCACTGCAGCGGACGTCAACAATGGAGTTTTCCTTTGCAGGATTCTCGGGAACCTGTTCGGCGGAAAGATACTCCAGATCTGTTATTTGCTGATTCTTTTCAAGAGGCATCAGGGCATTGAGAAAACTGATCAGCAAATCGGGATGTTTACCGAATATGCGCTTGAAGGGTAAATCATTTTTCGGATCTAAATAACGTGCCATAAATCTAATTTTTTTTATAATAAATTATTGCGCAAAGATAGATATATTTTCCAAATTTCATCAAAAGTATATGCAAAAATATTCCATTTGTCGGGTCTGTCGGGCTAATCCGATTTTCGACTGCAAGCCTTAAAAGGCTTGTGACGGGAGATAACGTTTTTTCTATTGATATTAGTGTCCTGTGGACAATTAAAATGCGATTTTTTGTCGCACATCCAGCTTTAACCGCAGAATTACAAAAAAACAATTAAATTTGGGCCTGATTTTTTTGCTGCTTATACACAAAAAAACGGCAGGTTATGTATAAATAAGGAAATGTATATTAATTAAATAAAGCTATTAAACATGATGATCGACAGAAGGTCTTTTCTAAAATATTCTTCCGCGCTTGCGGCGGGAATGACAGTCGGTTCGCTTGCCGGAAGGACGCCGGCGGCGAAAGTTTCGGCAAACGACACAATAAATGTTGCATTGATAGGATGCAGGAACATGGGATGGGAAAATCTGAAGGATTTCCTTCAGCACAGGGAAGTTCGATGTCTTGCCCTGGCGGACATAGACAAAAATATTCTTGCGTCGCGTGCGGAAGAGCTTGGCAAAACTCAGGACAAAAAGCCCGATACTTATGGCGATTACAGGAAGATACTCGACCGCAGTGATATCAACATTGTCATCATCGGAACTCCCGACCACTGGCACTGCCTGCAGTTTGTCGATGCGTGCAGGGCGGGCAAGGATATATACGTGGAAAAACCCCTGAGCAACAGCATTGCCGAATGTGAAATCATGGTCGAGGCGGCAAAGCGATATGAACGGATAGTGCAGGTAGGCCAGCAGCAGAGAAGCGGAAATCTATGGCACGAAATGATAGAGTACCTGAATACCGGACAGCTGGGAACCATAGGGCGCGTACACGTGTGGGCAAATTTCGGATATGCGGCTCTGAAGCCGGTCTCCGATTCCGCAGTTCCCGAAGGAATTGATTACGACACATGGCTGGGACACACTCCGAAAATGCCGTTCAACGAACAGCGTTTCCACGGATCGTGGCGCATGTTCTGGAACTACGGCGGCGGACTGATAACCGACTGGGGCGTCCACCTGCTCGACATGGCGCTCTGGGGCATGAACGTGAAAACCATGCCGCTGAAAATACTGGGCAGCGGAGGCAATCACTTCTATCCCGAAGGCGCACAGGAAACATTCGACACCATGTCGGTGGCATACCGCTTCAAGGACTTTATTATCGAATGGGAAAACAATGCCCTGGAAACCGGCCCCTACGGAAAAAACTACGGCGTAATGTTTCGCGGAACAAACGGAACCCTGGTTGCCGACAGAGCCGACTGGCAGATATATCCCGAAGGAGAAAAAATACCGGCGAAAACAGTCAAGTCCGACGGTCAAAGCCATATCAGGCACGTAACAAACTTCCTCGAATGTGTGAAAAGCCGCAACAGGCAGACCGCCTGCACCGTAGAAAACGGAAGCCTGTGCGCAAAATATTCGCACGCGGGAAACATCTCGGCGCGTCTGGGCGGCGTTCCGCTGCACTATGACGAGAAAAGCAAACAGTTTACAGACAGCAGGGAAGCAAACAGATATCTTAAGCCCGATTACGGAAATTCGTGGAAATTCCCGACCGTAAAATAGGGGATATATTCTCGTATTAAAGATATTTAATAATTTTGCAGTCTGTTATAAGATTAATTGATAATAGAAATGAAGATAAAGGAAGCAAGTAAAAAAGGAATGGAATCGTTCATTATCGTCAATCCGATATACGATACAGTATTTAAGAGACTGATGGAAAATCAGCGGATAGTAAAATTCTTTCTCAGTACCATACTTGGACAGCAGATAGAAGACGTATCCGTTCTGCCGCAGGAGTTCACATATAAAATGGAAGAGACTTCCGTCGAAAAAGGGAAAAGGAAAAAAAAGGAAAAGAAGGGAAATATTGAATATTTTTCCATCTTCCGCCTTGATTTCATGGCAAGCGTCCGCACTGCAGACGGCAAACATAAAAAAATACTGATCGAAGTCCAGAAATCATGGGACACCATGGATGTAGTGCGTTTTCGCAAATATCTCGGGAAACAGTATACAAGAAAAGAGATTATAGACGGAAAGGAAACAGTACTGCCGATTACGACAATCTACATTCTGGGAAACAATCTCCCCGAAATCGAATGTCCCTGCGTTAAAACCGGACGTGTAAGCACCGACATGCGCGACAGGAAGCCAGTCAATGCAAAGGCGGAATTTATCGAACTGCTTACCCATGACAGTTATGTCATTCAGGCAGGCAGAATTACCGATGTGCGCTACACTACAAATCTTGACAGACTGCTCAGTATTTTTGAACAGAATTATTTTGTCGTACAGGGTTCGGATGTAATAAAGGAATACCACTGTCAGCCGGGCGATGAAAATATGGAGCTTATCACCGGTGTTCTTCGCGAAATGGCAGCCAATTCCGAAGAACGAAAGAAAATAGAAGACGAAAAGGAAGCTTTGCGTGTTTTTAACAATGCGCTCAATGAAAAAAACAAAACTATTGAAGAGAAGGACAAAACTATTGAAGAGAAGGACAAAACTATTGGAGAGAAGGACAAAACTATTGACGAGCAACAAAAATCGCTCGAAGAAAAGGATAAATCAATTAAAGATCAAGCCAGGGAAATTGCAAAACTGAAACGCCTTCTCCGGAATAAACAGGCTGAATAGGTATACAGGGGGATTTTGTAATATCCCCGTAAAATAATTATAAACCGTAAAATAAAGTTTTAATAATATAATGAAATACAAAATGAAGAATTTAGTGAGATTATTATTTGTCGCAATGGCGCTGCAGTTTACGAACCGGCTTGCTGCGCAGGAAATGGACAAGATGTGGGGCGAGCAGAACGCCAAAAACACGGAAGTAAAGCGCGGACGCTTTTTCGAATGGGGAAACTATGCGATGTTCGTGCACTGGGGGCTGTATTCCCGGATTGCCAACAGGTGGGAAGATAAAACCTACTACGGCAACAGCGAATGGATTATGAATAAAAACATGGCAGACATCCCCGCTGACGAATACAGGGCGACTGCCCGCAACTTCAATCCGGACAAGTTCGACGCAAAACAGATTGCACAGCTGGCAAAGGACGCCGGAATGAAATACATCATCATCACAAGCAAGCATCATGACGGATTTGCGATGTACCATTCCAAATGCAACAAATTTAACATTGTGGATGCAACTCCGTTCGGACACGACCCGATGAAGGAACTCTCGGAGGCCTGCAGGGAACTCGGGCTGGGCTTCGGATTCTACTATTCGCACAATCAGGACTGGACATATCCGGGAGGAGCGGGCGGACCGAAAGTTGACCGCGACGGCAATCCGAAAACATTCGACGACTATTTCGTCGAAAAATGTCTGCCGCAGGTGGAGGAAATCACCAGAAATTATGGCGAAATAGAGCTTGTCTGGTTTGATACTCCGGGAAGAATGCCGTCGAAATACGCCAGACAGCTTGTCGACGTCGTGCACCGCAATCAGGCGGGCGCGCTGGTATCGGGCCGCGTCGGCTTCAATATGGGCGACTACAGAACTCTCGGCGACATGGAGGTGCCGCTCGAAAACATAGACGGGATGTGGGAAGGCGTGGACGTTACCAACGACTCCTGGGGATATGCCTGGTATGACCAGAACTGGAAAACGCCCGCGCAGATACTTGACTATCTCATCTCAACCGTCGCGCGCGGAGGCACATACATGCTGAACGTGGGGCCCGATCCTTCGGGACAAATCCCCGAAGCGGCGCAGACATCACTGCGGCTGGCGGGAAAATGGATCGAAAAGTATCCGCAGGCGGTTTATCACGCCGAAGCGTCTCCGTGGAGACATGCACTGCCCTGGGGAGACGTCGTTGTCAACAAGGGGAAGCTGTATCTTGCCGTTTTCGACTGGCCGTCTTCGGGAAAGCTTCATCTGCCCGGTCTGGAATCGGAAATTGAATCCGTAAAGCTGCTCTCCGCCGGCAAGCCTCAAAAGCTGACATTTGCGAAGGAAGGAAAATGGACGGCTGTCAATGTACCCTGGCAGAAGCCCGAAAAAATGGTCTCGGTGATAGAAGTTTCGGTTAAGGGAGATATTAAAGTAGATAATATCCAGTCCGTCGATCCCGAATTTGGACTGGAACTGTCCGCCAAATTCTCCACCTGCGAGCAGGGTAAGACGGGAAAAAGAAGATGGATGGAAAAATTCGGAGAATGGAAACAGAGATACCAGGTGAGCGAATGGAACGAAAATACCAGCGTCACATGGGAATTTGAGATAAAAACGCCGGGCAGATATTTTGTCGATCTGACAGCTTCCGGCGATGGTACCAGGGTGTGGAATGTCCGGACGGACGAAGGCTGCGAAATCCAAAACCGCCAAAACACTGCTGCAATATATCACACGCAGCCAATTGGCTGGATTACTTTCGAAAACGCCGGCAAACATACCGTGACGGTACATATCCCCGAAGGAGACAGAGCAAATACCAGTCTGGCTGAAATCAAAATAACGCCTTTTGACAATTGATAGTTATCCCGTGCGCAGGATAAAGGAGATTTTATTGTTGGTAGAGAAATTTCGGCGAAATATTATTTTGAGGCGCTAAAAGAAGTAATTTTCGGACTAACTGGAGTTATTTTTCCTAAAAGGACCAAACAAAATGCTTTTTGAATCGATGTGAAATAAATAACATATAAATGCTCCATGCCACAAATGCCCGGAGGTCATCAATATCAATAGAAATAGCCCAACACATACACCACAACCCCGTTAGTGATTGAATGCCGGGACATTTTATAATTCGGATGGGAATGCGGCAAACAATTTCGCCACTTGCTATCGCGTGCAAGCCTTAAAAGGCTTGTGGCTGGAGGTAGACGGTTTTCTATTGATATTTATGCTCTACGGGCAATTTCGCAATGCGCATTATGTTCACAGTATCATGAAACTGTTACACCTTATTTATTTCACGTCCCTAAATTATACTATGCGCAGGATGGTTTTGTTATATGACACGGACGAACACACAAGTTCGCCCCTACGTTGTGATATTATTGACAACGGTGATCATGGCAACGACAATGTAGGGGCGAACCTGTGTGTTCGCCCTAAACTAAACCTGTGTGTTCGCCACATTATGTGTTCGCCCTACATAACAAATTTACACCGCGTACGGTATAATTTACAGCTATATGAATCCCTGCAAACAAAATGATCTTTTTGTACATGCCTCATCATGCTTCAAGGATTTCACATCACTGTTCTATCCCACGCAAAATATAATTGTCCGAACCCCGTTTGACGGGATTCGGACAAATTATCAATTCAATCATCAGACGATTTTCTACGTCTGCTTACAGTTTCTCAAAATGAGCTTCCATTTTATTGAGATCCAGTGTGATTTTGTATCGACCGTCTTCACCGCCGACGACCTTCCATTTCAAATCCGTACCGCCCGTATAGGCCTGCATTGCCGTCTCTAAGATCGAGCCGCTGGCGACAAGAGGTCTGAAAGTCCTTGAATTAAAATCGCCTTTTATTGTCAGGATTTTGATTTCTCCGCCGTTGGAGTCCAGATCGACTTCGCAGGTATATACCCACGGATTGCTCTCGTCGAAAGGCATTTCGATTTGTTTGGCGCCATCCCATTCCGCTGGCGTCCCGTTACCGGAAATCCAGAGCGAAGTCCTGGGATATTCGTCGAACCTGATCCATTCCTTATACACGGTGTCGAGAGCATTCTCTTCGGGCAGATATACCGAGCGGTATTCGAACCGGTCGGTCAGCTGGCAGCCAGTCAGGAATATCGACGACTGGTCGGGAGGCAGTA
>JAIRZR010000446.1 GCA_031267155.1 Prevotellaceae bacterium
CCATTTTCAGAACCGCTACCCTGTGTAGTAGCATAAGTCACGCCGGTTTTAACGCCGGGCAAGATAAAGGCTATCTTTCCCTTCTCCACTTTCACGCCGTCTTCCTGAAACGGAGTTTCTTCACTGTTACACGCCCATAATGGAAAAAACAAGGCCGTGAAAACCAAATAAACTAATTCTTTTTTCATTTGCTCTTAAAAGTTAAAAACAATAAAACAGCTTGAGTTCGATACAAGAAATTATATAATTAACTATTTTATTTTCAATTAAATATACCATATATTATACCCGAATAAACGCTCTGTGTATTACCCAAAGACCGGTAAAATATTTTTAATCGATGAATAAACATAACACCACAAGCCGTTCTATTCAGCCGTAGTGTTAGAATACGAAAAACACAGAATAAACTTTCCGGTGAAAGCAAAACCGAAATAAATTTAGCCCGACACACTGAGTACTCTTCGTTTAACTTTTTTTTGATCATGCTTCTGAATAATCATGATGCAAAATTAAACTCTACAAATTAAATATCCGTTACGCATTTCCGTCCAAGTATTCTTCGTTTCTGCCCGATTGCGTGTTTTGTATTCTTTTGCTCTATCTTACTGGGGAGCCAATGGATAATATCGAAAGCGGGATTAGCTTCTTAATGGTAAAAAATCTTTTCATAGGTCTATCGTATAAATATCATACGTTGTGGCTCTGGCCCCAAAGCCTTCTTTCTGTGCTATTAAGCTTTCGTTGAGATACAGCCCGTTATCTTCTGTGGATACTCCATAGTCAAAATACTTTTTCCCGGGGAAAGCGTTATTTATTATATGGTCGACAAGCAAGTCCGTTGCACCGGATTCCTTTCCTGCTGCGGATGCGGCAATATACTGTATGTGTGCTACAGTCACCGTTTCGAATATGACAGCACCTGCGATTATATCATTACCGCTTTTTACAATAAATAAATGAATATTGTCGGGGAACTTATTTTTCAGATAAGAAATTTCATCCGGGGAATGTACAGGCTGTTTGTTATATCTCGTTTGCAGGTTGCTGCTCAATACAGGCCAGAAATTTTCATAGTCATCCGACTTCTCAATTTTCAGATTATTCTTTTCGGCTTTCTTTATGCCACGCTTGCGCAACTCTGAATATTTTATTTTCTCAGCAAGGAGTATAGAAGATGAAATGTTACGTTCCGAGAGTTTTGCCTTATGGCGGAACAGTGCATACAGGTCTTCTTCTGCCGGCAAACTGTGGTATATGTGGGGAATGGCTTTATAAACAATCTTTTTTATTCCCTGATGGCGGAATGTAACGGTCAGGTGTCCGAATGCAGACAATACATCCGCAGCCTTTGTTTCGGTATTCATTATAAGCCCGCCATAGGTCAGCCCCATATGGGAATAGAATATCTTATCTTCGATATTTCCGGGCATAACGCCTATAAGTTTTTTCCCTTCATAGAACAACAGGGAGTAATCATTAAAACGATCTCCATGATATTCTATAAAGTCCCTGTAAAATAAGAAAGTACCATTCTTTGAGTTGCGGATAAAAGCATCCCACTCGGATTTAAGGTCAGGGGTGTATAATTTAATTTTCATTCCGGCGGTATTTAATAAATTCCCGGTGTGAATTTATATAATTTTCTGCATCGTATCTGTCCGAGGCCAGCACCAGACATATGGCATCGCGTGTATATTTTTTCTCTACAGCCCATATGCCGGGAGGAATATGCAATCCATATACAGGATTGTTCAGAGTGAACGTTCTTTTGTTTCTACCATCATCCAGTTCCACATCAAAGCTTCCCCTAACGGCAATTAATACTTCGTGGCAAAACTTATGTGCATGCATTCCCCTCTCTTCTGCCGGAGGTATATTGTAGATATAGAAAACACGCTTTATATCAAAAGGTATATTTTCAGTCAAACAGGTACTTATTCCGTCATCTGCGAGTTTTATCAGGTTACAATCCTGAACTATATACTCTTTCTGTATGGAATCTTTTTCCTTGTTCCCTCCTATTGCATCAGAAGATATAATCAGGCATATGGCGCCTGCGGAGAAGTTTGTCGCTGCCCGGTGTATGGAATCCGGCATATATAATGCCGTATACGGCTTATCGAGTATATAACCTTTATCATTTGCAATGATCTTAAAAGAACCTGAAAGAGCGATATACATGGCTTCATCCGGTTCCTGCTCCTGCTCTGTGGTGATACAGGAAATCTGTGAAATCCGGAATGGAATATGTTGTCCGGTTTCGGCAAAAGAAAGGGTTCCACGTTTATCGGTAATTTCAGGCAATTCTGTTATTCTTTCTTTTTCCATCCTGTTTCTATCTTAACCAGGGCTCAGGGTTCATCTTATTGGTACCTTGCCACAATTGGAAATGTATCTGCGAATATCCGGTGTCGGGGTCAGTATATACTTTACCCAGCGATTGTCCGGTTTTTACTGTATCTCCTTGTTTTACATATATGTTTTGTATATTTCCATAGAAGGAGTAATAGTTTCCGTGACGTATAATAATACAGGTGTTGTATCCCGGTATTGCAGCCACATAGGTGACCTCTCCGTTAAATACAGCCTTGGCGTCTGCTCCTGCCTGAGAACGTATATCTATGCCGCTGCTCGATGTGGTGACATTCCATTTGCTATGCCGGTGCGTACCGAAGCGTGTGGTTATAGTATAATTGCCCGAAACAGGGTAAGGTAACTTCCCTTTATTGGCAGCAAAATTATTGGACAGGGTGATATTTTCAGGAGTTAGTTTGGGAGCCGGGGCTGTTACCGCTTTCCGGGTATCGCCCGGTTTAACGTTTGTCTTGTTTTTTGCCGCTTCGGCACGGGCTTTTTCTTCGGCCTTGCGTTTGGCTTCCCGCTCCTGACGGGCTACTTCCTCAGCAATGAGTTTAGCTATCTGTTTGTCGAGAGCTTCGGCTTGTTTCCTTTTCTGTTCCAGTATTTTCCGGAGGTCTTTTTGTTTTTGTTGAGCTTCGTTTACTTCCTGCTGATAATTGATTTCTTCTTTTTTGAGATTTTCCTGTTCGCCGGCACGAAGATTTATCAGCTTAACTTTTTCCGCCTTTACTTTAGCGAGAGCGCCTTTCCTTTCTTCCAGCCTGGCGCTCTTTTCTTTTATCTCGTCAGCCTGCTTGCTTCTCCACTCGGAATATTCGCGCAGGTAACGCATTCTCCGGTACGATTCGGTCAGAGATTTACCGGATAAGACAAAA
>JAIRZR010000009.1 GCA_031267155.1 Prevotellaceae bacterium
CGCAATGGCAAATGGCGGAATTGTTTGCAAAATATTCTCACATTCAACCTGCGGTTGATTCAAGCCCTAACGGGGTTGTGAAGGTGTATTGGACAAATTTCTATTGATATTAATGCCCTGTGGGCAATTGAACATGGCAATTTTATTTCAGCAATTAAATTTGTAACATTAAACATTTATACGTTATTTATTTTTCATCCTTAGAATCAAAAAACCTCGTTTTTCAATTAAAAAGAAGGTAATTAGGTTGTATATGTCTGTAATCGTGCGTGCTATTGATGTTGTTTTATTACTGAAATCAGGTAAAAATGAGGTTTGTTTATTCATGAGTTAAAAATATTGATTTGTTGAAAAATAATTGTGTCCCATTTTTTTGTGTAACATAAAGCAATATTTCATCCAAAATATCTACCTTTGTCCGATTAAATGATACTAAAAATGAATATTAAATGGTTTGTTGTTTTTCTGTTGTTAATCTCAGGTTCAGGCATTATTAATGCAAGAGATTACAGACATATAGACTCCGTTATGCGTATTTGTCCTGCGAAGCACGCGCAAACTGCCGAAAAAATTGCCAAATATATAGCAAAAAGGTTCAGCTCGGAAAACGACAGGCTGAGAGCGGCATACAGCTGGGTAGCCCAGCACGTCAGCTACGATGTTGCCAAAATGTATGACGGCATCACCTACAAGCACGAAAGCGAAGTTGTCCGTCAGGTATTAAAGACACGTAAAACAGTATGTACCGGATATGTTCTGACGTTTAAAGCCATTGCCGAAAATCTTGGACTGAAGATATTTGAAGTCAAGGGATCTACAAAACAGAACGGCAAAATCGACGCTGTTTCGCATGTCTGGTGCGCGGTAAAGCAGAGTAACCGCTGGGCGCTGATCGACCCGACATGGTCGTCGGGACACGTTTTTTCCGGAGTCTTCAATAAGCGGTTCAGCAACAAATGGTTTCTTATCAGTCCCGGCGAAATCATCAAATCGCATATCCCGTTTGATCCCGTATGGCAGTTTTCGTATTTCCCCCTGAACAGCAGTGAATTTGAAGCCGGAAAGAAAGCCGATTCCATTAGCTCGCGTTTTTTCAGCTATCCGGACACCCTCAGGCTCATCGAAAAACAGTCGAAGAAGGAATATCTTATTGCCTCGAACAGGCGCACTCTTTCTATGGGGGGCAATAATAATCTGATAACAAGATATATCAACAACAATAAATCAACTGTTGAGCATCTCGCGTATAACGAAAATGTGGATGCATACAACGAAGCTGCAAACCTGTACAATCTGTCGGTTTCACTGTACAAGAAAAAGAAAAACCGGGAAACGGCGCTGCTGAAACTGGATGAAGCCCTGAATATAATCAATCGCATTAATAATCCCGATAAAGGCATATCCGCTTCAATCAAAGATTTAAGGAAAATGATAGACCAGTTAAAATCCAAAATGGGAGAAATGTTATGACAAAAAAACTGCAGGAGGAAGCGTTTTTTTCGAGACGCCGGACAGTGGAAGTGAAAGCGGGTAATGTCTGCATCGGCGGGAACAATCCCGTCAGAGTACAGACGATGGTCACAAGCCCTACCTCGGATATCGAAGCGACTGTAAACGAATGTATAAAAGTAGCCCGAGCGGGAGCCGAGCTGGTGAGAATCACAGCGCCGACTGTCAGGGATGCGGAGGCTTTGGGCGCAATAAGGAGCGAACTGAGGAAGCGCGGGTACGGTATCCCCCTGATTGCCGATATACATTTCAATCCCGATGTCGCTGAAATTGCGGCTAAGAACGTTGAAAAAATCAGGATCAATCCGGGAAATTTCACCGACAGGCAGGCAATGCTGCAAACCGGCGTTCCGGATATCGAACAGAACCGGGAAAGCGATCTGCTGAAACTGCGGACAAGGTTTACGTCTCTTTTGAACATCTGCAGGGAATACCGTACTGCACTGAGAATCGGCTCAAACCACGGTTCCCTGTCCCAGCGCATAATGTCGAAATACGGCGACACGCCGGCGGGAATGGTCGAATCGGCAATGGAGTTTTTGAGGATATGCAGGGAAGAACATTTCGACAATGTCATTGTCTCGATGAAGGCAAGCAACACAGTGGTAATGGTTCAGGCATACAGGCTTTTGGTCGCGGCTATGGATGCCGAAGACATGCATTATCCCCTGCATCTTGGCGTGACGGAAGCCGGCGACGGCGAAGACGGAAGAATAAAATCGGCAGTGGGAATCGGAAGTTTGCTTGCCGACGGGCTTGGCGATACCATAAGAGTTTCGCTGACGGAAGCTCCCGAAAACGAAATCCCTGTCGCCCGGGAACTGGTTCGCCACTTTTCCGCGCTGCCCACCGTTTTCCGCAGGGAAAATGAGACAGCCGATTATCCATGTATCGAAACCGCAAAAACATCCCTGCCGGGAAAAGAAGTACTTGTGATTTCGGACCTGTCGGGATTAAATCCTGTATATGCGTCGGATATAGAGAGTTTGGGCTTCGGTACGGAAACGGATTCGGCATCTGAAAATCCTGTCCCGGACTGCATATACACCGGTTCCTCGACACTGGCTTTCGACAGCGGAAATCCGAAAATAATAGACGACAGCAAGGACAATTTTATCCTGTGCAGCCATTTGTCGCTTGACGATTCCTTTTTGAGATGGCTGAAGGAAAATCCAGAGAAAATACTTGCGGTTTCGTTTGACGGCGCCGGCAGCATAGCCCGGCAGCGTTCCGTTTTCCTGAAACTTCGGGACAGCGGAGTCGTCAATCCCGTTATTATTGTGCGAAGCTACAGGGAAAAGGACTTTGAAAAGCTGCAGATAATGGCAGCCTGCGATTTCGGAGCATTGCTGATAGACGGATTCGGCGACGGAATAATGCTGTCGGCGGAGTGCGATATTCCGCCGAAATCAATTTCCGATCTCTGTTTCCGGATACTTCAGGCGGCAAGGCGAAGATACACGCGCACAGAGTATATTGCCTGTCCTGGATGCGGACGTACCCTCTTCGATTTGCAGGAAACCCTGAAAAAGGTGAAGGCGGCTACCTCCGAACTGAAAAACCTGAAAATCGGAGTTATGGGATGCATTGTCAACGGTCCCGGCGAAATGGCTGACGCCGATTATGGATATGTGGGCGCAGGTCCGGGGAAAATCACTTTATACAAAGGAAGAGAGGCTGTGAAAAAAAACATCCCGCAGGAAAATGCCATCGATGAACTGATTAAGTTAATTAAGGAAAATTAGAGATTTATGCGCTTAATATCGGGACATTATATCTTTACAGGAAGGGAATTTATAAGGAACGGAATTGTAGAAACCGACAGCGCCGGAAGAATTGCAAGCCTCGGTTCCTTAGGCGATTCCATCGTTGAAAGGGAAAGCGTTGAATTTTTTAACGGGATAATAATTCCCGGATTCGTTAATGCCCACTGCCATATCGAACTGTCGCACATGAAAGGCGTAATTCCAGAGAAATCGGGAATGTCAGCCTTCTGCAAATCAATTATGTCTTATAGAAACAGTGATGCGGACAGACAGCTTTCGGCGATGTATGAGGCTGACAAACTAATGGAAAACGAAGGAATCGTAGCCGTGGGCGATATTTCCAACAGGTACTTGAGCATAAGGATGAAAAAGGACAGCCGCCTGATTTATCATACTTTTGTTGAAACTTTTAATCTTGATCCGCGTCTCGCCGGCGAAGTTATTTCCATGTCAAAAGATATCAGGCGCAGTTTCGAAAAGGAGGGACTGAGGGCTTCGATAAGTCCGCACGCCCCGTATTCGCTGTCGGAAAAGCTGTTCGAAATGTCTGTCAGTGAAGGCAACAGGGACGGAATTGTCAGCATACACAACGAAGAAAGTATTGACGAGATGGAACTTTTTGCAGACAAAAAGGGAAAAATGAGGGATCTGTTCGGGAAAAATACAGATTTGTTCATCCACGAATATGACAGACCCATACAGCGGATTCTGAAATATATCGCGCCCGAAACCAGTATGATGCTTGTTCACAACACGCATACAAATGAACAGGGTATCGAACTGGCTCTGAAACGGAATAAAAAGACGACATGGGTTCTCTGTCCCGCTTCCAATTTGTATATAGAAAACTGTTTGCCCGATGTAAGCCTGTTTTCGAAACACAAGCTCCACATCGCTCTGGGAACGGACGGTTTTTCCTCAAATACAAAGCTTTCGATACTGAACGAACTGAAAATCCTCGATTCCGCCTTCCCCGAAACAGGACTGCAGAATCTGCTCCGCTGGGCAACGCTGAACGGCGCCGAAGCCCTGAATCTCAACGAAGAACTCGGCAGTTTCGACACGGGTAAACGCCCGGGAATACTCCTGCTGACAGATATCGACTTCAAAAATATGAAACTGACAGAAAACAGCAGGGTGAAAAGATTGATGTGATCTGGGGCGCCGCATGGATTATCCACAATCTGATTGACGCCGTATCCAAAGGCGGCTATTTTATGGTCGGGATAGGTCTGGACGCTACCGGACGGTTCCATCCGAAAGCCGTCGAACAGTTGGAAGAGACCGGTCGCTGGCTGGCAGTAAACGGTACGGGCATATGCGGGACTAAATTCCGCGAAGCAATCCATCATTGTTCGTCATTGCGAACGCAGTGAAGCAATCCAGAAACAGGCTACTCTCTGGATTGCTTCACTGCGTTCGCAATGACGAAAATCCTCCCAGTCATAAATAGCCTATTAATGTGCTACTTACAAAAAGCGTCATTATAAATAAACGTTTCGTACTTAAACTCAGAACTCCTGACCTCTCGCAAATTATATTGTCGCAATTTTCCATTATTCATCGGCAAGCGGTAAATGTTGTATTCCAAACCCGAAGGTCTCTTCGGGAGGGGTGTTAAAAATCCGGTTATTGTTTCAAAAAATATTCGTTAAAAATTTCTTGAGGCGTGATAGCCCGAAGGGTGAGGTGTTAAAAAAGTTATATTCGTTAAAAATAATTGTTTCTTGCAGTGACTCCCGACTGGATTACAAACCGGTCGTCACGTTCAACCTGCGGTTGATTCAAGCCCTGATGGGTGGGCTGTCAAAAATGACATGAATTATCGCGAAATATTTTCTCCAATATAATGTCACCCTTTCAGGGTTTTACATTATTTGGTTTATCGTTTTTTCTATAATAATTTCAATCCTTCGGATTTTTCTACTGAGAATATGATTGAGTATCAGCATAAAAAAATCC
>JAIRZR010000017.1 GCA_031267155.1 Prevotellaceae bacterium
TAAAAAGTGTCAAAAAATATGTCGATAAAATTGAAGAGCAAATTAAAATATATGAAAATTTAGCAAATATCCAATTGACTTGATATGAATTAATTGGAAAGGAGTTATATGAAAGGGATGAAATGTAAAACGAAGATACCACATGTCATCCCTGACGGGATTTTGCTGGACAATGAATTGATTTCTACCAATATTTAATCCCTGACGGGATTTTTGATTCCGCAATGTTATATGCTTTTCTAAGCGAACAGGCTAAAATTGAAAAATAAATAACCACAGATTGCGAACTGTGGAAAACAGTCACCTTCCGGCCACTACCTGCAAGGTCAGAACAATTCTCAATTCTCAATTCTCGTGATTTGAGCGCCCAGAGCATTAAGGCGTTCGTCGATTCTGGAGTATCCCCTGTCGATTTGGTCGATATTGTGAATGACGCTTGTACCTTTTGCCGACATTGCGGCAATGAGCAGCGCTACGCCGGCTCTGATATCGGGGGAAGTCATCATTGTCGCTTTCAAGTTTATTTTTCTATTATGACCTATGACAGTAGCCCTGTGGGGGTCGCAGAGTATTATCTGAGCGCCCATATCTATCAGTTTATCAACGAAAAATAGGCGGCTTTCAAACATCTTCTGGTGAATCAGCACGCTTCCTTTAGCCTGAGTAGCCACAACAAGGAAAACGCTGAGCAAGTCGGGAGTAAGTCCGGGCCAGGGCGCGTCTGCGATCGTCATTATCGATCCGTCGATAAAGCTCTCTATTTCATACGACTCCTGCACAGGCACATAAATATCGTCGTCATGGATATCAAGCTCTATGCCCAATCTTTTAAACTGATTGGGAATGATTCCCAAGTCATTTATCGACACATCCTTAATAGTGATTTCGCTTTGCGTCATAGCCGCCATGCCGATGAAACTGCCGACCTCGATCATGTCGGGTAAAATCCTGTGAACGGTTCCCGAAAGCCGCTCTACTCCTTCGACAGTCAGCAAATTGGAACCTGTACCCTGTATTTTCGCTCCCATTCTGATCAGCATCCTGCACAATTGCTGTACATAAGGCTCACATGCAGCATTATAGATTGTTGTCGTTCCCTTTGCCAATACCGACGCCATGACAATGTTCGCCGTACCTGTCACCGACGCTTCGTCAAGCAGCATATATGTACCCTTCAATTCCTGTGCTTCAACTTTGTAGAAATGGGTCGTCAGGTCATAGTCAAATACTGCCCCAAGCTTTTGGAAGCCTAAAAAATGAGTATCAAGCCGTCGGCGTCCTATCTTGTCGCCGCCAGGTCTTGGGGCGAATGCTTTTCCGAAACGCGCCAGAAGAGGTCCTACAATCATAATGGAACCTCTTAATCCTGTTGCCTTTTTCCTGAATTGCGGGGTTTGAAAATAGTCGAAATCTATTGATTTTGCCTCGAAAGAATATGCGGTTTCCGATATTTTTTCGACAGTAACGCCCATTTCATTCAACAAGTCAATCATACTGTTGACATCCAGTATGGACGGTATATTTTCGACAGTAATCTTATCTTCGGTAAGCAAGACGGCGCACAACACTTGCAGCGCTTCGTTCTTCGCTCCCTGCGGAACAATTTCACCGCACAGCGACGCTCCTCCCCTTACTTCGAAAGTTGCCATTTCCCAGCTGTTTACTTTTTCTTTTTGGGCTTTTTACTGTCGCCTTTTCCGCTGCCTTTTACCGGAGCAGGGGCAGTAGCAGTATTTGTATTCAAATTATAAGCTGCCGACAGTTTGACATTTTCGGGAATTTTAATCTTTCTGTCCGACATGATTTCGATATCCCTGAAAATTGTCTCGTCGTTTATAGTTTCCTTATTCCATGTGACATACAGCTTCTTCATGTGATTGGCAAGCATCAACAGCGATTTCTCTCTGATTTCGGAAGCTCCGGATTTTGCTATTATGTTTATCATCTGCTGCACATTCCGTCCATAATGCC
The DNA here is from genome assembly GCA_031267155.1 of Prevotellaceae bacterium. Classification (GTDB taxonomy): domain Bacteria; phylum Bacteroidota; class Bacteroidia; order Bacteroidales; family UBA932; genus JAIRLF01. The sequence continues at coordinate 1,972 of JAIRZR010000017.1, forward strand.
TTATCCTGATGGGATCCGAAGCGTATGGAATTGTATGTATCGGAGTATTAAAACTTTCCTTTGTAGGAATGGGATACGGGGAATCAATATCGATTTTGAAATCGGACATTATGTGTACATGATCCCAAAGCTTGTGCTTGAAATCGTTCACGTCCCTCAAATGAGGATTCATGTTTCCCATTACTGCGATAACGGCGCGTATCTGCCTGTTTCGCTCATCGCGGTCTTCGATTGTTGTAACCCAATCGACCATTTTGTGAATGGAGCGACCGTATTCGGGAAGCTCCAATTTTTTTCTTTGAGTGTTATAATCCATATAATAAAATATTTATAATAATACATCGTCCGATTCGAATCTGAATCCCAGACGTTTACCTGTTTGCAATTTTCCGTTTTCGATTTTTGAGTTCAATTGTTCGACCGTTGCTATCTTAACCGTATCGTAAGGAGGTGTCAGCAAATCGAAATGCAAAGCGTAATGTATTGCTTTTTCGAGAATTATCCTGATTTCCTCTTCGTTTATAATCTGGGTCGAGAAATTGTTAAGACAATTCATTTGCTGTTTTCCTTCCACGAAAAAATGTTTTTCGCGATTGATGAATATTCGTCCGATAAGATATCCCAAATCGTTTATTCTGTTGTATTTAAATGAGTCAGAAAGGAAATTGTAGATGCTTATAATTCCACAATACGAGTTCAGTCGGTTTTTTTGCACATACGATGTTTTCCATACCAAATGATCTCTGTCAAACTCGAAAATATTCGAGTGCATACTGAAAATCAAGACGTCTTCTGCAATTTTAGCTTCCGCTTCGAACTTTCCCCTGTCTCTGTAATCCAGTTTGATTCTTCTGTCCGTATCGAAAATTTCGTCGTTCACATCGTTTATCAGTTCATGCAATGCATCTTTAAGTAAAGAAAACATTTCGAAAGTATTGTCGTAAACCAGCTGTTTGACAGCCGATTTTTCCTTCAGCATTGTAACAATATCGTCCTTAATGCTTTTCCGTGGAGAATTCTGTTCATTTTCCATTTGTGGCTGTATCTTTATTTTTTTTCCTTCGCTTAGCGACAAGCTTATAGAAATCCGCATATTTCTCAATATATTCCTCAGGCGACTGATATTCAAGCACGTGTTTCTTGTTTTCAAGTGCATACTGAAGATATTTTTCATTTGAATCGGGCGCTGCCGCAATAACGCCATCCGACAGATTGATACACATTTTAAGCATGTTTTCGAATGTCGGTTCGTTCATCATTTCCAGATCCTTGTTTTTTACGCCGTCGTTTGCAGCCTTCCTCTTAAATTCTTCGTCGAAAGTTTCGGGAGTCGGTTCGTCATACAGCGAGAGTATAATCCTGGAATCGGCGTATAAGGGATCGTCCTTGAAGGACTTCCTTAAATATAGAGCCAAAAGAAATGAAAACCACCCGTGACAATGAATAATGTCAGGCGACCAGCGAAGTTTCCGCACTGTTTCCAGTATGCCTCTGGCGAAAAAGATCGCCCGTTCATCGTTATCGGGAAACCACACTCCTTCTTCGTCCGCGTACAAAGTTTTTCTCTGAAAATAGTCGTCATTGTCAATAAAATAAATCTGCATCCGTGCAGCAGATACCGAGGCAACCTTAATTATCAGGGGATGATCGGAGTCATTGATAATCAAATTCAATCCCGAAAGACGAATTACTTCGTGCAACTGGTTTCGACGTTCGTTGATACAGCCGAATCTCGGCATAAATGTTCTTATTTCGAAACCTTTTTCCTGAATTGCGGAAGGCAGTTGCTGACATACACTCGCAATAGGGCTTTCGGGCAAATAAGGAGAAATCTCTGAGCTAACAAACAGTATTCGTGGACTTTCCATCTATATAATATATTTATTAAACAATTTCATCAAATATTAAAATTGAGCACAAAGGTAATAAAAATATTGGAAAATATATTTTAATAAACTATTTTTTATCCGATATAATTGATCTGCTGACAAATAATCATTTATCATTCTCTTTCAAGAGGCCGGGAATATTCGTCTTTTCCATACAGATTTACTGTCGGCGCACCAGTTTCATTAACAGTAAAGCGGTTTATTGTCAATGTCAATTGCGCTCCTGTTCCGAAAGATAATGTTCCGTAGTATTTTTCGGGAGAATAGCCTGTCTGCGGGCTCAGCGGTTTCTGAGACTCCCTTACGGTGTCATACATAAGGGTTTTATTGCCCGTCGAATCCGCCACATAATATGTATGTATTACATCAACAGAATCCAAAACCCTGCGAACAAACAAATTGTTATCCTGTACCCTGAAGAAAAACGAAGAATCGTAATGTCCTCCGGAATAGAACAGTAAAAGATTTTCTCCTTCAAATTTTCTTGCTGTAAGGAATTTTCCATTGCTGATAGAAATTTTATCGGACTGAATAAGCGTCCATGTGCCTTCGAATGTCGAATCTCTTGCTTCCTCATATCTTTCACCGCACGAAACAAACAATATAAACACTAAAAATGATAATAACTCAATCTTTTTCATATTATTACACTAATATTATTTTTAACTATTACGGCACAAAGGTACTCATTTTTTGGATTTTGATACTTTTTCTAATGTTAAAGTTGCTTAAATTTCACAAAATAATGATAAACAGCATGAAATTGAACCTGTACAGCAGACGGTTAATATACTTCGCGCGGGCTAAAATTGTGATATAAAAATGTAGAGATACTTCGTGTCTTTTGACGCCGCAGGCGTCCAATTTTGATAAGCCCGTGCAAGCGAAGCGCAGCTCGGGGGTAAACTGTCCAAGTTCCGTCAGAACTCCAGAGGAGTTCAATTTCTTGCGAGTTTGATGGGAAGAAACTATTCAAACTTGCGCTTGATTCAAGTCCTTACGGAGTTGTGGAGAGATATATGCTGTCCCCGAACTGCGCTACGCTTGTTCGGGCTTATTGGACGCCTTACAGCATCAGTCTGCAATGCACAAAACTGCCCCCGCGCGCAACATAATATCTGCCCATACTGCCATTATCACATTGTCAGGAGAATAGAAAAAAGATTCATATATTTTGGGAACAGGGATATGAATATGAAAATAAATATATACCTTTATGCCCTAAAAATAAATGGTTTTTATATTATAATTTATTGAATACAAAGGAGAAAAAAGCGAACAATGAATAAGAAGAAAATTAAATCCGCCCTGATTTCCGTCTATTACAAGGACAATCTTGAGAAAATAATAAAAATACTCCACAAATACGGAGTTACGATATATTCGACGGGAGGAACTTATGATTTCATAAAGAATATCGGCGAAGTCCGTTCCGTAGAAAGCCTTACGGGATACCCTTCGATTTTGGGCGGACGGGTGAAAACGCTTCATCCGAAAGTGTTTGGAGGCATACTGAGCCGTCGGGATAACAGTTCGGACAGGGAAGATATGGCGAAATACGAAATCCCGGAAATAGACCTTGTCATTGTGGATCTGTATCCCTTTTCCGAAACTCTGGACTCGGATGCCTCGCATGGGGAGATCATAGAAAAAATCGATATCGGCGGAATTTCCCTGATTCGCGCGGCAGCTAAAAACTACAGGGATACCCTCATCGTATCTTCCCGCGACCAGTATTCTTCGCTGGCAGAACTGCTGGAATCGAAAAACGGAAGCGCCGACATCGAAGACAGGATACGCTATGCCGCCGAAGCATTCGAAACAACAACAGCATACGACAAAAATATTGCCAATTATTTCGCTTCACTGCTGAACAGAGAAAAATATACGCTGAACATTTCGCCCTCAAACAGGCTGCGCTATGGGGAAAACCCACATCAGAAAGGCGTCTTCTACGGAAAACTGGACGAAATGTTTACGCAGCTGCACGGCAGGGAAATATCGTACAACAACCTTCTCGATATTGATTCCGCCATTGCCCTGATGGGCGATTTCACGGAAACGACATACGCCGTAATCAAGCATAACAATGCATGTGGATGCGCTTCGGACAGCAATCCCGTGGAAGCATGGGGAAAAGCCCTGGCAAGCGATCCCGTGTCGGCTTTCGGAGGAATAATCATAACTAACAGCCCTTTGGACGCGGATGTTGCAGGGGAAATAAACAAGCTGTTTTTCGAAATAATTCTTGCTCCCGGATATTCCAGCGAAGCCCTGCATATCCTTAAAGGCAAAAAAAACAGGATTATACTGGAAACAAAATCGAATAAACGCCCGAAAGAACAGTTTCGCTCGGTTCTCAACGGCGTTTTGGTTCAGGACGTGGACGCCGTTTCCGAAGATATTTCGTATCTGAAACAGACTACGAAAAAAGCGCCTTCGGAACAGGAAATAGCCGATCTGCTTTTTGCAAACAAACTGGCGAAACATTCGAAATCCAATACAATAGTCCTGGTAAAGAACAGACAGCTGCTTGCCAGCGGCGTCGGTCAGACATCAAGGGTCGATGCACTGAAGCAGGCGATTGAAAAGGCGAAGAATTTCGGCATGGAGCTTTCGGGCGCGGTTATGGCGTCCGATGCGTTTTTCCCTTTCCCGGACTGTGTCGAAATAGCTTCGAAAGAGGGTATTACTTCGGTAATACATCCGGGAGGTTCCCTGCGCGACCGGGAATCCGTCGATTTTTGCGACGAAGCAGGCATGTCGATGGTAATCACGGGATACAGACATTTTAAACATTAATAATGAACTATAAATAAAGACAGGTAAAATGGCGTTATCTTTTTTAACTCAGGATCTGGCGATGGATCTGGGTACAGCGAATACAATAATAATGTACAACGACAAGATCGTTGTCGATCAGCCTTCGATTGTGGCTATTGACCAGAATACGGGCAAAACAATAGCTATCGGCGATGTGGCGCGGCAAATGCACGGCAAAACCCACAAGAATATAAAAACCGTGCGCCCGCTGAAAAACGGCGTGATTGCCGACTTCGAAGCGGCAGAACAGATGATCAGGGGAATGATCAGGATGATTCCCTCGAAATCGCGACTGTTCACTCCCTCGCTTCGCATGGTGATTTGCATTCCTTCGGGAAGCACGGAGGTGGAAATAAGGGCGGTGCGCGATTCCGCCGATCAGGCCGGCAGCCGCGAAGTCCATCTTATTCACGAGCCTATGGCGGCGGCTCTGGGAATTGGCATCAATGTGGAGGCGCCCATAGGAAATATGGTCGTGGACATAGGCGGTGGAACAACGGAGATCGCCATTATCTCGCTTGGAGGTATCGTCTGCAATATGAGTATCAGGGTTGCCGGAGACGATTTCACGTCCGATATCCAGCAGTATATGCGACATCAGCACAATATCAAAGTCGGGGAAGCGACCGCCGAGGAAATTAAAATCAGGGTAGGCTCGGCTTTGACCGAACTCGAAAACCCGCCCGACGATTTTGTCGTCAGAGGTCCAAACCTGATGACTTCGCTCCCGATAGAACTGTCCGTCAATTACGAGGAAATAGCTCACTGCCTCGACAAGTCGCTGATAAAGGTGGAGGCTGCAATCATGACGGTACTGGAACAGGCTCCCCCCGAACTGTATGCCGATATTGTCAAAAACGGAATATTCCTCACCGGCGGCGGCGCTCTGCTGAAAGGCCTGGATAAACGCTTGAAAGAGAAAATAAATATCAATTTCAAAGTCCCCGAAAATCCGCTGCTCGCCGTAGCGCGAGGCTCAGGCATAGCAATGAAAAGACTCGGAAAAGGAGTGCCTTATCTGTTTAAATAAATTGTGAACCGGCAACAAAATTGCCATTTATGGGATGCGAAATAAACAAGATGTAACAGTTTCATGATACTGCGACCAGGGCGCTTGGGAATAATAGTTTTAGTCCAGTCGTAGTCGGAAGATGTAATAAGCTCTGAAAGATTTAAAACATATCACAGATGAGAAAAAATATTTCTATCGGGATTTATCCTGATTTGCCTGACGTCCGTTTTTGCACAGCAGATGCAGAAACTTCCAGTCGATCCGAAAACGTCGAGCAATGAGCCGCTCCTGCCGGAACTATGCCCGTCAGGGGTTGAACACCTGTGGCGTTCGTGAATGGGCGGGAAATATTTTCTATTGATATATAAGCCCTTTCATATAACAACATCTCAAACGACTGATATGACGCAGATTATTGATGCGACAAAAAATCCCGTCAGGGATGAAATATCGGTAGAAAACAGTCGAAAATCGGTAAGAATCCCGTAAGTCCCCCATTAAGCAAGCTCAATGCAAAAAAATAAATAACTTTGCAGAATCGTTTCGCAGGAAGACCGGTAATCCCACAGGCGGAGAGCCTATCCGTA
>JAIRZR010000032.1 GCA_031267155.1 Prevotellaceae bacterium
GCCGTTGTACCGCGACTGCCGGGCGATACCTGTACCATCTCGGTGGTCATTGGTAATGATTCTGTTGTTTACGACCAAAAATTCAGGTACAAGATATCGGTTTCGGTTTCGACCATAGCCGGTAACGGTACCAATAACGTCCTGCAACTGGGAGCATTGGATCAGGCCATTCTGTATCCCAGCAGTTTATGCATAGATGCTGACGGAAATCTTTTTGCCATGATAGAGAACAACGTTGGTGGATTTGTCAAAATCAACGAAGAGGAAAATTCCGTCATTCAACTGGCCACCATCGATCAGGGAATTGTCTGGCCCTCTTCCCCATGCGTGGATATGAATACGGGAATTGTTTCCTTTCCAAGCGACCGCATACTTGAACTGTTCTGGACGTTTGATCCAAAGGAAGGCTGGGCGTTCAGACAGCGATATATGAAGTTTAAGGAAAGTACCATCCCATTACCTTCAAATACATGGAAAAAATCTACGGCTTCATGCGCTTATGACGGTCATTTTTATACCCATTTCTATAACGGACATATAGTAAAGATAAATCCCAAAACGTATGAAGCCGAGATTATATATGTGATTCCGGCGCAGAGCGACTGCTTTGGTATGGCATTTCATCCCTTACATCCCAAGATGGTATACTTTGCATTCTATGGTAACGCAGGTTCCATTGCGCACAGTATCTGTTCGCTGGATGTTACCGATCCCTCCGGGACGTTTCAAAAATTGTCCGGAACTACCAGTGGAGGTTACAGGGACGGGGAACTGTCGGTGGCGCAGTTTAGAAATCCCTGCCAAATATTTTTCGATCCCGAAGGGAATCTCTATATAGCAGATGAGGGCAATCACTGTATCCGGAAGATCACTACCGAAAACATGGTAGAAACCGTAGTCGGCATACCGGGTATAGCCGGATGGAAAGACGGCGGAAAGGATGAAGCCCTTTTTAATGGTCCTCGCGGAATAACTGTCAGTCCCGACGGAACGGTATATGTAGGCGATCATGGAAATGCCCGTATCAGAAAACTTTCAATTGAATAATCATACTAAAATTGAATATACAAGATGAAATCAAGAATCATATTATTACTGACAGGACTGTTTTTCTGTTTAGCCCTTTCGGCACAGAAAACGACATTTGTAATTGAAGGGACGATCTATGACGAACTAGGCGATCCGTTTCCGGATGCTGTAGTATATCTGAAAGACAAGCTCAACATCGGCACGACTTCCGACAGGAATGGCAAGTTCAGCATCAAAGCCGACAAAGGCGATATCATCGTATTTTATTATATAGGATACGAAAAGGTAGAATATTATGTTTCCGGCGACAAGAAAGACCTGGAAATACGCTTCACCGAGATGGCGGAGCAACTGGATGAAGTGGTTGTAACGGCATTAGGCAGTCAGCGGAAAATATCATCTGTAGCCGCTGTGACGACCCTGGATGCAAAGGAGCTTCAAATTCCGACCACTTCGGTCGCCAATCTTCTCGGCGGTAAGGTGGCGGGAGTGATTTCCATACAAACCAGCGGAGAACCCGGACAGAACATTTCCGAGTTCTGGGTGCGCGGTATCGGCACCTTTGGCGCCAATGCGGGAGCGTTGGTGCTGATTGACGGACTGGAAGGCGATATCAACACTGTTGATCCCGCCGATATTGAGAGCTTTTCCGTACTGAAGGACGCCTCGGCTACAGCCGTCTATGGCGTTCGCGGCGCAAACGGAGTGGTGCTGATCACTACCAAACGCGGCGAGGAAGGTAAACTGCGCATTACCGCCCGTACAAATTTCTCGCTCTCGCATCTGAAGCGGGTACCGGAGTATCTTAGCGCTTACGACTATGCCTCATTAGTGAACGAGGCCCTGGAAGTACGGGGCGATGCGCCGATGTACAGGGACATAGAAATGGAGATTATCAGGGACGGACTTGATCTCGACATGTATCCCGATGTTAACTGGCAGGACGAAATCCTGAACAGAAACTCGTTCAAGCATACCTACTATGTCAGCGCCCGCGGCGGTGGAAGCGTGGCACGTTACTTTCTCAGCCTGGGACTTTCCGACGAAAGCGCCGCCTACAAACAGGACAAAAGCAGCGTGTATTCGTCGAACGTAGGCTACAATACCTACTCTTTCCGTACCAATCTGGATATCAATCTCACGAAATCCACCAAGGTATATTTCGGTTCCGACGCCTTTCTGTCCATACGCGATCAACCCGGAATGGCAAATACCGACTTTATCTGGGCGGCACAGTCGCAGATAAATCCCATGCTGCTTCCCACGGTTTATTCCAACGGCATGCTGCCTGCCGGAGGAGTGGATGCCATGACATCTCCCTATGTGCTGATAAACCATACCGGACAGTCGTCCGACCAGCAGTACAAGGGAAAGCTAACCATGGCGCTCAATCAGGATCTGTCCTTCCTGCTGGATGGACTGAACCTGAAGGTACAGGGAGCCTACGACATAAACAGCTGGTTCAGCGAGAGGCGATTTATAATGCCGGCGCTTTATCAGGCACAGTCCCGGAATGCACTCGGCAATTTAGTGATGCGCGAAATGGTTCCCGCGAGTAAGGCGTCTTATGGCAACAGTACCCGGCAGTATCGCAAATACCATCTGGAAGGCACTTTGAATTACAGCAAGCTGTTTGGCGAGGATCATCGCGTATCCGGACTGGTTTACTACTATCTCAGCGACCAGAAGGACAGCAATGACGCCACTAGCAGCATGAACGCCATTCCCGTCAGGTATCAGGGAGTATCAAGCAGGCTTACCTACAGTTTCAGAGATACCTACATGATGGACGTCAACTTTGGATACACCGGTTCGGAAAATTTCCAGCCCGGCAAGCAGTACGGCTTCTTTCCATCCATAGCGCTTGGGTGGGTTCCTACGGGCTATCAGTTTGTAAAGGACAGGTTGCCCTGGCTGGACTTTTTCAAAGTCCGGGGTTCATACGGTTCGGTAGGAAACGACCGGCTTGCCGGCAACAGGCGTTTTCCGTATCTTACCATGGTAAACATGTCGGGCGGCTCTATTGTGGGAGGAGTGGTTAATGCGGTCGAGACAGTCAATGAAGCGTATATCGGCGCCGATAATCTGGCATGGGAAAAAGCAATAAAGGGCGACATCGGTATCGAAGGGCGTTTATGGAAAGAAAAGATTTCCTTCGTAGTGGACTTTTTTCAGGATCAGCGCGACGGAATCTTTCAGCAGCGTATCCAGGTACCTGATTTTGTGGGTTTGACCAATATGCCCTACGGAAATGTCGGAAAAATGAAAAGCTCCGGATCCGACGGAAATATCAGCTATACACAGGAACTCGGCAGGGACATGCATTTCACCCTGAGGGGAAATTACACGTATTCAAAAAATCTGGTACAGAACTGGGAACAGGTATATGAAAAATATCCCTATCTGGA
>JAIRZR010000156.1 GCA_031267155.1 Prevotellaceae bacterium
GAATTTATTTCCGTCAAGCCCGAATATGTCCATTCTACAGATTTCACTTCGGGAGGCATGTTTGCAATTTCAAACAAGCCTCCTGTAGAAGGAACAGTATCTCTGCCGGTCAGTTCGCATTTGCAGCTGTCAATCCATTCGATAATCGGTTTTACTTTGGCATAAACGGTCAAACCCGAATTTTCGGATTCGTCACGTGTATCGGCAAGCGTTGTAATTCCGACCAGTGCAGGATTTTGCATACTGCATGAAACAACAAGAGCCCCGCCGCTGTCGCCCTTTCCCGCCATCTGAATTGTTTTGCCTTTTGAAGCAATGGCGTCGTCGGGAACAACCGCTGCTCCATAAATCATATTGGCCTCCTCTTTCGAGATTATTTTTACATCTGCCGAGCGCAGTTTCAAGGATGCAGCGCCTGTTTCGAGGCACTCTTTTCCCCAGCCGTAAATGACGGCGTCTGTCCCCGGAACATACAGCGACTCATCCATACACGTTTTATAGTCAATTGGCTGTATATTACTGTCAAAATCCAGGGGTTCCGACAGTTCCAGAAGAGTGATATCAAAATCGGGATGCTGGATAAACCTGTGAACTCTGCGATATTTTCCATCGCTCTCGCTGGTTCCGCCAACATGTACTTCCAAATGATCGTATATTTGTACAGGCCAGTTATGCGATGCGGTAATCACAAGATTTTCGGAAATAATAATGCCCGAACGGTTAAACAGCTTTGCACCGGCTGTATTGACAACCCTTATGTTTGCCATCCACGGAGCTTTCTGTATATTGATTTCTCCTCCGCCTATTATTCTCGATTGTGAACGAATTGATGGACACGTGGAAATAAAAAATACTAATAAAAAGAGTCTCATAGTGATATTAACGCTTAATGCTCTGTTTTGTTTTCTGCAGTTTTACTTCTCTATATATCTGCAATATACGCTTGCCGGTAATTTTTTTGTATTGACAATCGAATAAAAAGAGTATATTTGCTCATAATTTAAACTAAAAAAATGATACGGGAATTAAGCAAACAAAACAGTATCCTCAATCGCTTTATCGCAGAAATGAGAGATGTAGATATCCAGAAAGACAGCATGCGTTTTCGCAGAAATCTGGAACGTGTCGGCGAAATTTTTGCATACGAGATCAGCAAAGAGTTGAATTATGAATCCGTTAGCGTTCAGACGCCTCTTGGAATAGCCGACGTTTCTCTTCCTAAAAATAAACTGGCGCTCGCGGTGATTCTCAGGGCAGGCTTGCCTCTCCACCGGGGAATGCTGAATTATTTTGATACCGCCGAAAACGCTTTCATTCTGGCAAATCGAAGATATGGCAAGGACAATAAGTTTTCCATGCAAGTCGAACTCATTTCCTGTCCTTCGCTGGAAAAGAAAGTGCTGGTCATCTGCGAACCGATGCTGGCAACCGGCGAATCGATAAATCTGGTTTACAATGTACTGAAAAAGAAGGGAGAACCCCTGCACACGCATATTGTCGCTCCGATAGCAAGCAGGGACGGAGTTGAGTATATCCTGAAACACATGTTTCCTGAAAATGTAACTCTATGGCTTGGAGCAATTGACGAGGAACTTACTCTTAAGTCGTACATTATTCCCGGTCTGGGCGATGCCGGAGATTTGGCGTATGGAAGCAAAACATAGATTTTTACGGTTCGATACCCGCTGTAAACAGGCTGTCGAACTCGTCTTTGCTAAGGACTTTTCGCTTACCTGCAAAAACAACGTGGAAACGGGTACCGCAAGCGTAACGCTCCACAGCAAGAACGAAATTACCTGTACCTCTAAGGATGGAGAAGCGCAGTATTTTAAAATAGAGGTGTATGCTGTGTAAATTTCGATCCGGTCGGTGTACGGGAAAAATCCTGCGAGATTTTCTGAACTGCCATTTTGTCGCTTTTAGCGACAAGTTTGTCAGTAAAAGCGAGGATTGAGGTTCTCGGAGCGAGGATCAAGGTTCTCGGAGCGGGGATTGAGGTTCTCGGAGCGGGGATTGAGGTTCTCGGAACGAGGATTGAGGTTCTCGGAGCGAGGATCAAGGTTCTCAGAGCGGGGATCGAGGTTCTCGGAGCGAGGATTGAGGTTCTCAGAGCGGGGATTGAGGTTCTCGGAGCAGGGATTGAGGTTCTCAGAGCGGGGATTGATGCTGCAATACTCGACTCCACAGCCAACCGGATCTGTATCCTCGACTATCTGAAACAAATCGGCAAGCGCTAAGGGATGCGAAATAACAGTTTTCAGATGACGAATTAATTATTAAAATAAAAGTTACTACATTTGCGGATATTTTTATTGACAAAAACATTATGGCAATGACAACAAGATTATTCAAACGCATACCGTACGGCAATTCGAGTTTTCGAAATATTATTCTACAGGGATATGCCTATATTGACAAGACACGGTTCATCGAAGAACTGGAAAATGAGGATAACCGCAATCATTTTTTCATTCGTCCGCGCAAGTTCGGCAAGTCAACATTCCTTACAACGCTGCGCAGTTATTACGATATCAATGCTAAAGACGAGTTCGAACAAATATTTGGCAATCTGTACATCGGCAAACATCCTACGCCGGAGAGAAACAGTTACGCAATAATGGAATTTGACTTTTCGGGACTGAATACTTCGAGCGAGGAAGAGTTCAAAAAAGATTTTTCCCATGCAGTACAGTCCGCTGTCAGTAAGTTTTTAAGGGCGTATGAACATATTATACCCGAAGCCAAATCTTTGTTACGGCAGATAGAGAAAAAAGATCCGGGAGTTAATGCAATGACTGATGCATTTAATTCCGTTATCAGGAAGAAACTGAAAATCTATATCATCATTGACGAGTACGACCATTTTGCAAACGACCTGATCGCCATGGGAACGCTTAAAGGCAAAGATTTCTACAAAACTATGGTGGCAGCAAACGGTATGGTACGCGATTTTTACGAACGAATCAAAGCGGCGACTAAAGATGATACTGTTTCCCGGACGTTCATTACCGGCATTTC
>JAIRZR010000134.1 GCA_031267155.1 Prevotellaceae bacterium
GAGTTATATAAAAAATGGGAAAAAGATGAAAACAGAAAATTTGCATGATGAAATTGAAGTCCCTTCCGGCCTGGAAGCCCGGCTGGAAGCATTAATCGACAGACTGGACGAAGCGGAAACGCGCTCAAAAAGAAAGGCGAGAACGCGTTTGTGGACAGGCATCGCGGCAAGTATTGCCATCCTGATTTTTGCAGGATTGCTGTCGGATTCCGGAAATAAACCCGCTGTTCCGAATCCGGAAGTCCGCCAAATCGACGATCCGGAAACAGCTTATATTGAAGTCAGGAAAGCTCTGGAACTTATGTCAGAGAATTTGAATAAGGGTATCGACGAGTTTAGCGTAACGCTGGCAAGTGAATTGGAAAAGTCAAATGAAATAATTAATAAAACATTAAAATATTAAAAGTATGAAAAGAATAAGTTTAATTGCAGTAATTGTACTGTTTGCCTCCACAGCGGGGCTTGCTCAAGGAAGCGTGTCTGTTTCCACTAAAAAACCGGATGGTGTAATATTTTTTGATCAGGGAAAAGATGCCAGTTCTTCCCAATATGTGCCAAGCTCCTCGCTTATTAACAGTTTGATTGGAGAGCTGTCGGAACAGGAAGACGTGACCTCTATAACTGTAACGAAATCCTTGCTGGACATGATACCGGAAATACACTCCTATACAGAGGTGAATGGACTGAGTATCAAAAAAATCATTGGTAAACTGGAACATATAGATATTCTTATCTCGAAGAATCACGCGGCAACGGAGAAGATGAAAACTGTCAATAAAAGAATTCTTTCACAACCACACCCATTTCAATCGGAGATATTAATGAAAATCAAAAACGAACAGGAAAATATTATTTTTTATGGAGAAAAATCGCCTCGTGGAGATTTACTATCCTTTATAATGTTTGCGGATGGTAAGGAACAAAGCGTCCTGATTCGTTTGACAGGAACATTTAGCAAAAGTGAAATCGAAGACATAATAAAATTAAGAAATGAAAACAGGAAAAATTCTAAGAATTCAGGTAAATAAATAGCTGTTTGTTACTAAAAATGTCGTGTCGCGACCTGCCGTGTAATCAGGCTTGCGAAAAAAGGATAAGCCTTTCGGTGAAAAGGCTTATCCTTTTTTAGGTAAAAGGGTCATCCTGACGAAAGTCAGAATTTTCTAATACAGTATGGATTGCAGGTCAAGCCTGCAATGAGACCAAATGTATAGGTGTTTTTACATCTTTTGACGCCTCAAAATAATATTTCGCCCTATTACTGGAGTTCTGAATATGTAACTGTTTCATTAATTTTGAGTGAAATTTGTCCTTCCTGTGTCGTACGATTCTATCTGATAGAAGAACGGATTGTATTTTATGCTTACCGAAAACGAACGGGTTACAGCAGATGCGGGCGGGAGCAACGGTCATTTTCCGCCCAGAACAAGCAAATGGAATAAGATAGAACATCGGTTATTTTCCTTTATATCAATGAACTGGAAAGGACAGCCATTAACTGACTTACTACAATACTGACAACATATCCGGTGGCGACCATTATATTGGCGGAATATGCGGAGACAATTATGCTTCCAATCGCCCCTTCCCCCCTCAACTGTCGCCTGTTACAATACCGGCGCCATATCGGGAAACGGCACTTATATCGGCGGCATATGCGGAAGAAACAACGGTAATAGCGGCATAGTCGCTGCCTGCTACTGGAAAGACATACCCGGCGATAAAGCCGTTTCCGGCATAGGCGGCAATTCCAATACGGGTACGATCGTCTTCGCCTACGATGCATGGCTTACAACGACAGCCAACCAGCAATGGGGTACGGGAAACGGCGACAATGGCAAATACTGGAAATCACTCGGCGAATGGAATGACGGGAATCCAATATATCCGAAACTGTGGTTCGAAGATTGATGTCAGAAACTTTTGTCTGAAACAGGATTTTCAGGATTAAAGGATTTTCAGGATTATTTTTGTCGCAGTATTTGACTGCAAAAAATCTAAAAAGAGGGCTTTTCACAGGGAAAGCCCCCCTTTTTGACCACAATCTCATAGCCTTGTTGTCACTCAACGGGGACTTCTGCATTGCGTCGCGCAATTCAAAATTCAGAATTTTCCCCTCCCCTCTCAATAATTTCAGTTTTCAGCTGTTTCCGTTTCCATCGGGCAACCGTCTCTGTTGACCGGAACGCCCTCGGGAGTATCGGGACATCTGTCTTTCCGGTTTTGAACGCCGTCGCCGTCATCGTCGACATTTTTGGAGGCTTTGTATCCGAAATTAAGCAAAAATCCCCACTGGAGGTTGAATGCCTTGTTTTTGGACGGGATATACTGTTTTGCGTACTTCAGCGGCATATAGTCGCCGGCGACGTATATGTTTATCGGACCCATTCGTCCGCCCAGGCCCAGACCATACGTTCCGAAGCGTCCGTTGAGCAGCGAATAGCTGAGCGAGGCATTGAAGAAACTGAACTGCACATAGTTTACCGAAGCGGTAATTTCCTGGAATATGCTTTTGTTGATTATCGTGCTTTTCGACAGTGCGCCGAAAGTCAGCTTCCTGTTCAGTATCCCGTATTCCGCTCCGAGCATTACCTTTGCCGCCAGGGCGGAACTGTAGGATTTGGAAGTAGTGGAATACTCGATCTCGTCTTCGATATCCTTAAAATAATCCTCGTCCCAGTTTGCAACGCCATCCTTGATCTTAATATTCGCGCCTTCGAACTCGAAAGTTTCACTTGCAGACATGTTGACGGCATTATCCTTTTTCCAGTTGATAAATCCCAGATCGAGCAGGGAGGCCGATACCCTCAGCCTGTCGTCGAGCAGCTTGTAGTTTGCGCCGAGGTCAATAGCCGCTCCATAGCCTCCGTTCATATTGGCAAACGAAAAATTGTCGAAGGGGTCGATATCAATATTATCTATCATTTCCCCGTTGTTGTCAAGTTCGTAGTCAATACCCGGAGCGCTCATGTTCACGGTACCCTTGATATCGATATCCCACCTGTCTCTTGAAGCGTTCAGTCTGATTCTGTCTATCTTTGTTGTCACATTGGCGTGCCCCATAAGCAGTTTCAGCTTTCCGCCGACAGTCAGTTTGTCGTCTATCTGTCGCGAATATCCTGCAGCGAGTTCGGTATATACATTTGCCCTGATGCCGAGACGGTCGAAATTGAAGGAGTTTATGCCCGTTTCGTCGGGAGCGCCGTAAATCAGCAGTTTTGCAAAGTCTTTTGGGATAAAGACGCCGGCGCTGGTTTTTGTACTCAGTCCGATTGTAAGGTACGAACTGTTGCGGAGACGCAGTCCCATGGCAAACAGTTTGAGTTCGACTTCGCTGTAAACGCGGGTGGTATTTTTCAGTCTTTTGTAGAAATCGTCAACATTGCCGTATTCGCCGTTGAAGAACATGACGGTTCTGTAATCTCCTCCGGCTGTCCGTTTCGGATAGGCGACATCCTCCAGCGCCAGCGAATTGTTGCCCACGCTCATGTACAGTCCCGAATACACGGGCAGCAGGGAGTAGTAACTGTTGGGCAGGGGCTGGAACGAAGGATTCAGTTCGTGGCGTGTGGGTACAGCTTCCATGTAGTAAAGCGTGTTGATCTGCGCCGATACGGCGCTTGCTGCAAGCAGGGCAATCATGGCGAGTGCGCTGCATTTGATATAAAATGTTTTCATACTGTTTTTCATGAAAAATTAGATGTTTACTTTTGAATATGCGCTTAATTTCAGTTTGATATAGTCATCAGGATGGATATTGACCTCTCCGACGCCCACGGTTTTCAGTGTTGATTTCAGCACCGCATACCGCGCTTTACGGGCTTCATCAAGCTCGTTACTGTTGAACGAAAGTGAGAAGGGTTCGCTGGAAACTGAGGCAGCATTCATGTGGAAATTCCTTGGCGCTATGCTCTCTATTTCATTTTTGTTCTCGTCGAGGAACAGTACCTCCAAATCAACCTGCGTGCGCAGGCTGTTTTCATATTCTATCCACAGTGTCAGATTTTCAATATTGTTTATAAAGTCGTCGCCGCTCAGGTCGAAGTCCAGAGTATTGGCATGAACCAGTTGCGTTCCCTGAGCAAAGGTAAGCGGTATCCTCACTTCGTAATCCACATCGACATATTTGTCCCTTACTATAAACCCGTCTTCCGAAACTGTCAGGTCAACGCTGAAATCGTATAATATGTGTTCGGGAGAGTTCGAAAACAGTGAGTCCATCTGTCCGTTTGTCTTGTCGAATATTACATTTTGGGAAGAATATTCGTTATGGGCTGGAGCTTTTCCGAGATCAATGGAATACGAACTCTCACCATTGATGAACTTCGCCTGTTTCGGCGGCCCGTTTCCTTCCGATGTTATACTGTTAATGTCAACAGTAATATCGGCGCCTATGTAATTCCGTATCATACAGGAAATCCGCGGGTTTGAAGGACGAATAGTACTGCCTGGCTCAAGATCTTTGAAAATACCAATATCAATACTTTCCGATCCTCCGTCAAAGGCGAACCCAATTCCAGAAGGAATGGGCTCAATGATCCCGCTTCCCGGCCAGGATATGAGCGAAGTGGGCGTCAACTGCATCGAACCGGTATATACGACATAAATGGTATCCCCATTACTCGTTGTATGCAACAAATCTTTTGGGATGCCGGCGCCCTCTAAAAAGTCCATTATACCGGTATTCAGTGTACCGATAGGCAGAACAAGAGAAGGACTCAGACCACCGCTGTCGTCAATATCCTCCAAATCATATTTGTTGTCCACACATGAACTGAACATGGCAGGCAGCAAAAGAAAAATAAGAATGTCTAATAATCTTTTCATAATTTATTAAAATGTATTTTATTGTTTATATATTTAATTTACCTTCAATTAGCGAATTTTTATCTTTCGTTTAACCGTGCAAACTTAGCAATTAATTTTTAATGGAGAAAAAAAATACTAAACAGGATGTTTTTCAGTCTGTTTAATCGGCTCTATAAGGAATCGTATAGACATTTTTCAAGGGTTTTCAAAAAGTTTTGAGAGGCCAACGGGGTTGTTGGCAATGCGAGCGCTGTTGCAACTGTACTTCACCCTGCCTTCTCCTTCAACAAAAACCGGTTTTGTTTGAACAGTACGCTTTTGTTTGTCTTCCCCAAGCGTTTCTTTTAGGTAAAACTACACTACAATGTAATTATTTTCAAATTAAGTATTATTATTGTGACCTACATCACAGCACAGTATGACCTACATCACAATATCTTGTGATGTAGGTCATACTGTGCTGTGATGTAGGTCACAATAATAAAAGGCAGGCAGAAACAATTCAATTTCAAGTATGAAATTCAATAGTTTTTACCGGTAAACAAACTAATTGATAAGGTGTAATGAGCATTTATTACAGAATGATGGAGCATACAGACAGTCGTCAAATAGAATCGGCATCACACTGATTCCGTCTTCTAATCCTGTTTACTATTTATAATTTGAAATTCCGGATGCTTCAAAAAATGATTCTGTTACTTTGAATATTGTGCCGTGTCGGGCGCCTTTGGGGAGTGAAATCATGGAGGAAATATCTTCCCAGGTTTTCAGGTCTTTTGATCTTATTGCGCCATATTTTCCTTCGTTGAATTTGTCGAAATATACGATCCACCAGTCATTTACTTTTACCACAGACGGACCTTCCGCCAGATATTTATCTGTTTGAGTAATCGGTTGCGGTTCTGCCGTATATGGTCCTCTGAGTTTTTTTGCGTATGCGATGTTCAAGGTTTTTTTCAACGGTTGATTCCGTTCGTCCTTGTAAAACATGATCCATCGCCTGCCTGCACGGGCAATATTGGCATCTATAACCGTATAACCGGGGTCAAACAGCAGTTTTGTTTCTGAAAAAGTACTGAAATCTTTGCTTGTAACATAATATATACGGTGACCGTATTGACCTGCCTCATCCGGATACTGTCCGTTGACTGTTGACGACCAGTATATCATGTATTCGCCGTTCGCCCCGTCGTAAGTGATTTCCGGCGCCCAGCAGTTACGAACGCCGTCCCGGTGCGTCATTACCGGAATGTATTTCTGCTCCGACCAGTGTATTAAATCTCCGGATGAAGCATAGCCTATGCCCCTATCCGACCAGCTGACAGTCCAGACCATGTGAAAAAGCCCGTCGCCCCCTTTAATGATGCAGGGATCGCGCATGAGTCTGTCTTTGCTCAGTTCCGGCTTCAGGAACGTACTGTCATGATTCAGGGATTCCCATTTGTAGCAGTCTTTGCTGAAAGCCAGATGCAAGCCGTCTTCTCCATTGCCTTTGAAATATGAAAACATGTAAACCGTCTGTTCCGGATTGCCTTTACCGGCGTTTGCAGGTTTTATACCTCCGGTAATCTGTTTGTAAAACTCTAATTCCTGCTGCGAATACGGCGTTCCGTCCCGGCGAATCAAATCGTGTTGCCAGATTTCCGGTTCAGGATCTTTTTTGCCCCAATTGCAATACGTCTGAGTTCGTCCTGCAGCAAGTCCCCAACTGTAAGCGCCAATCCTGCTCGACTTGAACAGCGGCAAAATGACCTCCGGCGTATTTTTGCCCTGACGAAGCAGCCATTCGGTACAAACCACCGGCCGTCCCGTTTCGTACGTCCAGTTAATTTTTTTCTCTACCCCGTCTTTTTTATCATAAGCATGAAACGAAACAATATCGGAACTGCTGCGGAATAACCGGCTTAATTCACTGTCAAAATTAAGCCAGGCGCCGATGGTCAATGGCTGAGCCGGTTTGACTTCTCTCGCCCAGGCAAAAATATTCTGTACCAGTTGCGGTTTAATTTCACTCTTATTGTTACCCGGTTCATTGTACAGATCCCAGATGATAATCCGTTTATCTTTCCTGAACGTCCTGATCATATCCTGTTCGTAGGCTTTCAGTTTTTCCCACTGCGCTTCGTCGCGAACCATCGCTAAGGGCGGACTTGATACCCAGCTGCTCAGGATGACGCCGGGAACAGGTTCCTGCTGTTTCCCGACTGTGGCGACATTGCCCGAAAAATTGCAGTCGTCAAACAGAACCGGCATCACGCTGATTCCGTGTTTTTCCGCGACAGCGAGAAATTTTTTGAAGTTTGACTTTAACTTCTTCGCTTCGGCTTCCCAGACAACATAATTCAAAAACACGCGGACGGAATTGATTCCCCACTCTTTCGCCATGCCGAGTTCCCTGTCGATCGTTGGCAAATCAAACGTTTCGTCCTGCCACATTTCGACGTCGTTGACCGCGGTGGATGGCAAAAAGTTACATCCGACAATCCACTGCTGTTTCGCGTACCAGTCCGTCGCTTTTTCGACGCTCCACTGACCGGCGAGCAATTGCACCGTCCCGCCGGTATCTGTCTGCTGTCCGTAACCGTATAAGGAGACGGCTGTCATCAGCATAAAAAATAAAATACTTCTTTTCATTTCTTTATCTGTTTAATTTATTTATTTTCTATTCATAAGGCGCCGGCGGATTCGGACTGATTGCCGTTACCGCGTCATATTCCTTGCGGTAGTCGGGGTGTCCTCTGAAAATCGTATCCCGCCGGCCGTAATATGTCCCGTAATACTGGCAGTTGGTGTCTATCCAGTTGGTAATTTGCAGCAGTTCTTCGGGCGTGAGTTTGATTTTGTCGTGCACTTTGGCCAGATGTGCGGCTCTTTGCCGGGCTTGAGGATCGTCGAGGAAGATGTCCGGTGCAAACATCGCCACCAGTACGGATGTGTATGAACCGAGCGACCTGGCGGGAAGATAGCGTACATTTCCGTTTTTCGGATGATTCTCGCCTATGACCGGGCCTAAGAGACCCCGGTCGTACACGTTCACAAATTCGAATCCGTCGGATGCAATGTAAAATCCTTTGCCTTCCGTGGTATATTTTTCGTCGGGATGAGCCGGCGGAGCGGTGAAGTAAGTCCTGTC
>JAIRZR010000244.1 GCA_031267155.1 Prevotellaceae bacterium
GAAAAGCCGGGAAGCAACGGAGTTGAACGGGAAGTTGGATAATATGAATGTGATTATCCATACCCGTTACCGGGAATTGTTAAAGACAAAGGAAACGGTTACCGCCGAACAGGTGAAAGTTGCCTTTCAGGGTATCGCCCTCCGGCAAACCACCCTGGTTCCGTACTTTAAAAACTATGTGGAAACCTATGAAAAACGGATCGGAAAAGACAGGGAAGTTTCTACCCTGAAGGAACTGAAAAGCGCCTTAAACCATGTCGCCCGATTCCTGAAAAAGAAATACCGGATAACCGACATCGCTTTTTCATCATTGACGTATTCGTTTATAGAGGATTATGATTACCATCTCCGCATAACGCTTAAACTGCAATCGGGAACAATCCTGGGATTAATTTCCCGGCTGCGTCGGATGGTAAAATACGCCATCAATGAAGGAATTATATCAAGCGACCCTTTTTATGAGTACGAGCCGATTTATCCCAAGGCAAAACAAAAATACCTGACGCTCCCGGAACTGGAAAGTATAATCAATACGCCGTTCGAGAATGATAATTTGAAACTTACCAAAGACATGTTCCTTTTTTCCTGCTTTACGGGTCTGGCTTATACGGATATACGTAATCTGACCGGAAATAACATTGTTACAGCTCCGGATGGTGTTTTATGGATACTGACCAACCGGCAAAAGACAGGCGTTCCCTGCAATATCCCGTTACTGGATATTCCAATCCGGATTATTGAAAAATACAGGGAAGTAGCAACCAATGGGAAACTGTTGCCAATGGCAAGTAACAGTGTTGTAAATAAACAGTTGAAAACAGTTGGCGAGCGTTGTGGCATCAAGCGGAAGCTGATATTCCATGCGGGACGTCATACATACGCAAGCGTTATTACGCTTTCGCAGGGTGTCCCGATTGAAAGTGTGAGCAGCATGTTGGGACACAAGAAATTAAGCACGACCAGCATTTATGCGAAAATCACCAATGAAAAAGTTGGCAAAGATATGGCAGCACTTGAGGTCAGGATAGAAAACAAATATCAATTAATTCAAATAGAACAGGCATTATGAAGACAGACAAAAACAAAGGACAAAGAAGCACTTATTCCGTTATCTTTTATATCAAAAAAGGCAACCCTAAAAAGAACGGTTTATGCCCTCTGATGGGCAGGATTACCATTGACGGGATAAGCAAGGCTTTCAGTTTACATGTTGATGCAGACCCGGCGTTATGGGACGCCGGGGAAAACCGGATGACAGGGAAAAGCCGCCAATCCCTGCTGGTGAATAAGGAGATTGAAAAATACCTGCAAAAGACAGACCGGTATTATAACGAAATCCTCTCCAACCAGGGATACATAACGGCTGAACTTGTCAAAAACACACTGGAAGGTCGCGGACAAAAGGAAATATACCTTTTGAAACTGTTTAAGGAACACAATGAAGAATTTTCTTTGCGGGTAGGCGTGGACAAGGCGAAAGGTACTTACGTCAAATACTGCCGCTCATACGACCGCCTTTCGGATTTCATACAATACAAATATGACACAAAAGATTTTATGCTCCACCGGCTTACGCTTTCTTTTATTGAGGATTATGATTTTTATTTGCGGAATGACCGGAACATGACCAACAATACTGTTTCCGACCACATGACGCATTTGAAAAAAATAATTACAAGGGCAATGAGGCAGGGGACATTGAAGAAAAATCCATTTTTCGGTTATGTCCACCAGCCGACAGAAATGGTTTGCCACTATTTACAGCCGGATGAATTAGACAGGATAATGCAAACCGGTATTCCCGACGAAGCTTTATGTTATGTCCGGGATATATTTGTTTTTGCCTGTTTTACAGGGCTGGCATACGTTGATTTTTGTAAACTTTCGGAGGAACACTTGAAAACCGACGAATCGAGTAAAATATGGATTTGCACTGAAAGGGAAAAATCGAAGACGGAATGTTACATTCCCCTGATGAAACTGCCCCTGCAAATTATTGAGAAATACCGTCATTTACAGAAGGACGGGAAACTGTTTAAAACCCTGCCTTCCGGTAGCCTGCCGAATTATTTCAGGAAACTGGAAACTTTGTGCAATGTGAAGCATATCACTTTTCACATGGCAAGACACACTTTTGCTACTCAAATAACGCTATCGCAAGGCGTTTCGATAGCGAGCATCAGTAAAATGCTGGGTCATACTTCGGTAAGCACGACCCAAATTTACGCGAAGATTACCGGTCAGAAAGTCAATGAAGATATGAAAGTTTTATCGGGACAAATCAATGGCAAATATGTATTAGCAGAAGGAAACAGGTTGCAGGAAAGCATTTAGAAGGGAAGCAAGAAGGGGCAGGTACAGTAATTATGACCTGCCCCATATTTTAAAAACTGTCCGGTTTGGGATAATAATTTTCTATCAGCATCTTTTCTATATCGCTTTCTTTATAGAGAATTTTCCCGCCGACCAAATAATAAGGAATTTTCCCTTCGGTACGGTAATCCTGCAATGTCCGGCGGCTGATATTCAAGAGTTTGGAAAGTTCCTTATCTGTTATGTATTTTTCGCCGTTCAGCAAGGGCTGGTAATTTTGGATTATCCCGCCAAGCGCTTTGTCCATTTTATCTGCCTTTTCCAGAAAGGAAGTGAAAATTTCGTTGTTTTTAGTAATCAAGTCCATAGCTGTTATTTTAAATGGTTGCTTTTAATGACGTTGTGCACGTCTTGGGGTTTGTAATAGAGTTTGCGGTTGATTTGGGTATAAGGTAATGTCCCGTTATCCCGAAGCGTCTGGAGGGTTCGGGGACTGATGCGGAGCATCAGGCAAACGTCCTGATTGTCGTACCACTCATTCAATTTTTTATCGCCAAACTTGCGACAAAGTACTTGTACCTTATCTGCCAAAATTTCAAAACGAGTTATCATCGTTTCAAATGCTTTTTTCTCTATGTTTATGACTTCCATATCAATACTGTTTTTTCGGACAAATTTACAAGGAT
>JAIRZR010000262.1 GCA_031267155.1 Prevotellaceae bacterium
TATATTATATATTTTGAGAAAATGGAGAGAAAACGGATAAAAACAGTATTGCTTGCCTTGTTTATATGCTACGGCGCAGGCGTGCAGGCTCAGACCGAAACCGAAGGCAAACGGTATATTGATAATGATAACTGGTGGTATTTCCAGGATATAGCTTTGGAACACGGAGCGTATGTCTCCACCATATCGGATCACAGTATGAGCGACGCAAGCATCACAAGCCTTTACGGCAGTTATTTTCTGACTCATAACGCGGGATTCCGTTCGGGAATTTCGCTGATTGTGGATGAATCCCATTACCTGAAAATTCCCTTCCTGTTTGCTTTAAGAACCGGAACGCTTCGGCTGTCAGCAGGCAAATCCGAAAATCTCGGGGAGTTTTTGAAAAGCCTGATTTTCCTGATTATTCCTGCCCGGGGCGAAATCAATATCGGCCCTTCCTTAGGTTATGCATGGAACGCCCGGCGGAATTTTGCATCTTCCATAGACGCTAATTTGCGCCTGGGATTCCAGATATGGAGGATCGGAATCAACGGAAACATGGGAATCAATTATTTGTGGACGAATAACTTTGCCGGAAAAAAGCCGCATGGCAGAAAATCCATTGATCCTGTATGGTTTGTCAATTTGAGTGCAGGCCTGTCGTTCAGATTTTGACGACAGAACTTTTGGAGTTAAAAACTAAAAGTTAAAAGTTGGCTAACGCGTGGAGCAGTTTTGTGCATTGCAGACTGATGCCGTAAGGCGTCAAAAGACACGAAGCATCTCTACATTTTTATCTCACAATTTTAGCCCGCGCGCAGTATAAGAACTAAGAGCGCTGGCGCGCGTTAACGCTCTTAGTTCTTAACTCTAAAAGTCAATTTTAGTTGACGGAACTTTTTGAACATCCTCTCCTTGGGGCTTTAGCCTGCATCTTTTTCGCAGCATTTTCGTCACGAAAAACGCTGCCGCGAAAAAATTTCATACTTTTTCGTCGCGAAAAAACATGAATCAAATTTGCAGAAAGCCGTTTCGTCACGAAAGTACCCGTCGCGAAAAAATTTCATACTTTTTCATCGCAAAAAAACATGAATCAAATTTACAGAAAGCCGTTTCGTCACGAAAAACGTCGCCGCAGAAAAAATCATACTCTTTCGTCATGAAAAAACATGAATCAAGTTTGCAGGAAGCCGTTTCGTCACGAAAAAAGCCGCGGCGAAAAAATTTCATATTTCTTCGTCACGAAAAAACATGAATCAAATTTGCAGGAAGCCGTTTCGTCGCGAAAAAGCATGAATCGAAGTTGTTTGAACCGTGATTATCATGATTGAGAGATTATCATGATTCTTCTTAAATCGGGACAATCCTTTAATCACATGAATCAAAGACCGGACAGTCCGGGCTAATAATATAAGGACAAGAACCGGAACAGGCGGAAGGCAAAACTGTCCGCAGTTCTCAATCCAAAATTCTGCAGGAACGTATCATAACATTAACCGGATTTCGGAAAAAACTGTTTGAACCGTGATTCGCATGATTATGGAGTGCCGTGATTTTCTTTCATCCTGTGTACGTTCATCAGTTGGAAGAGGTTTTAAACGCCGGCGAAAACTTATCTCTGTTTGGCCAGTCCGGACAGCCCGGCTTTTTATCCGCAGCGCATGTCCTCGCCGGGCGGATATGAGTGAACAAAGTCTATTTTTTATTGTTTCAAAAACGCATTTTAACCTTCGTCACACAGCCTGAAATGTACCTGATCTCAAAAAACTGCCTTCCCGAATAACTTGTTATTCGCAGTGATGTGATTTTTTTTTTCCTGTAATGCTTTTATATCATATTTATTTGTATTTTTGTCCCGCGTGTTAATTAAATGTATTTAGTAAAAAAATGCTTGCTATAATTGTTGCGATTGATGAAAATAACGCCATTGGAAAGGACAACGGACTCCTCTGGCATATTACGGAAGATTTAAAGTATTTTAAATCGGTAACGGACGGGCATCCGGTGATAATGGGCAGAAAAACATTTGAATCGATAGGCAGGGCGCTGCCCGGCAGGACAAACATCGTCATAAGCCGCGATCCGAAGTTTGCCGCTGCAGGATGCACAGTCGCTGCATCCCTGGACGATGCGGTGGCGGCAGCCGCACAGATCGACGAAATGCAGTTTGTCATCGGAGGAGCTTCGATATACCGGGAGGCAATCCGCACTGCGGATACGATATACCTGACGCTGGTTCACGGTAAATATGAAGCCGACACGTTTTTCCCGGAAATTCCGGAAGCCGAATGGAAAGAAGTAGAAAGAATCGATTTTGAAAGGGGAAAGGATTTTAACACTCCCTTCAGCTTTCTGAAATTGAAAAGAATATAACAGTTTGTTACAGATTATAAACAGAATGGATATTTATGGGACATAACAGATTAGTAAAGGAAACAAGCGTGTATCTGAGGAATCATTCTCATCAGAAAATCAACTGGTATCCCTGGTGCGGGGAAGCATTCGAAACGGCGAAAAGGGAGGACAAGCTGATTTTCGTCAGCGTGGGCTTTTCCGCCTGCCACTGGTGTCACGAACTGTCGAGAAACTGTTTCGACAACGAGGCCATAGCGCAGACTCTCAACCGCTACTACATAAATATAATAGTGGACAGGGAGGAACGCCCCGACGTTGATCTGTTCTATATGAATGCCGTGGAAATAATCACCAATTCGAGCGGCTGGCCTGTCTCGTGTTTCCTGCTGCCCGACGGATCGCCCGTATATGGAGGCACATACTTCCCTCCCGACCAGTTTCTCGAAATGATACTGGGAATGCAGCAGACGTACACAACCGAACGCGGCAAACTGGAGGAAATTGGCGAGGAACTGGTGGAAATACTGAAGGAAACCAGTATCGTAAGGAAAAAGCCGGTGAAGGAAACATCAATCGAAGATATCAAGCTGATAGTGGAACCCTGGCGCAGAAAATTCGACGAGGATAATGGCGGGACGCTGGGCGCTCCCAAGTTCCCGCTCTCAATATCACTGATTTTCCTGCTCAATTCGGGATACTATCTCGAAGACCCGACGCTGACTTCGTACGTCGAAAAAACACTGACCAACATTGCCAATGGCGGGATATACGACCAGCTGCGGGGCGGATTTTTCCGCTATACGGACGATCTGGCATGGAAAAAGCCGCATTTCGAAAAAATGCTGTGCGACAACGCAATGATGATCCTGGCATACAGCCTCACATACCGCAACAATCCCAATCCGCGATACAAGGAAGTGGTCGAGGAAACGGTGATTTTCATGAAGAAGAACCTTTCCAGAAACAATCTGTATCTCTCTTCGGTCGATGCCGAAATCGGAAATGTCTATGGAAAATACTATACCTGGCAGACCCCGGAACTGAAAAAAATACTCGGAGACGATTTCGAGTTTATGGCGGACTACTTCGGACTGGACGAAAATCAGAAACAGCACATACTGTTTGTCAATATGGACGAAAAAAAGCTGTCCCAAAAATACGGACTGTCACTGACGGAATGTAAAACCAAAATAAAAAAACTGAAGGAGGCCATGCTGAAAGTAAGGGAAAAGCGCGAGAATCCAAACATAGATTCCAAAATAGTAGCCGCATGGAATGCACTGTATCTTAGCGGACTGTGCGAAGCCTACCGTTCGTTCAACAAGAAATATCTCCTGGATCAGGCAAAAATCATGGCGGCTTCGCTGATGGACTACTATATACTGAAGGACTTCAGAATGTTCAGGATAATTGAAAACCGAACCCCCGCCTTTCTGGACGATTACGCCTTAACCATGGCTTCGTTTATCAGGCTGTACTCGATCACGGGCGATGAAATATATCTCGAAACAGCCAGGGGACTTGTCGATTATACCTTCAGGCATTTCTACGACAGTAATACGGGAATGTTCTTTTTCTCCGACGATTCCGTGCCTTCGAACATTCCGCGCGTGATGGATTTTGTCGACAAGTCGTGCCCGTCTTCAAGTTCCATAATGGTAAAGGCGCTGATGAGCCTGTCGTTTATCGAAAACAACAAGTATTACCGCGATGTCGCAATACAGATGGTAAACAACATGAAAGACCAGATGCCGGGAGCAGGCCCGTACGTTGCATACTGGGCAAACATGCTGTATTATGAACTGTTCCAGCCAATAGTCGCATTCATTCCCTGCGAGAATCTGGTTGACGTATGGTCTGATTTTGCCCCGAACCTCTCCGTATTTCCCGATACCGGAAATCCACATGCACGGAACATCCCTCAAAACGTACTTGAAGAAATAAACGGGGACTATTTCCGCCTCCCGGATTATGCCTCCGTGAATAAAAGTTTGAATCGCTGAATGTATATATAGGTACACCGTTTCCTTGTACTTAATATGGATATGCTCCCTTTTACAGCCGTATCCACTTTTGATGAAAGCGGCATATCCCGAAATTACCTCCGCCCATAACAGGAAAAATCATTTCAATCAGGGAAATCACATAAATTACAATTCAGCCGGATTCATGTTTTCTGTTCAAATTTTTTCAAATCCAGTCCTTTTATTGCGGCTTCCACCAGTTCCGGCAAGCGGTCGGGAGTACATGCGAAGCAGGCTACGCCGAGCCTGCTTATTTCCTTTGCAAGATTGACGTCGTAATCGGGTTTGCCGCTGTCGGACAGGGCTAAGAGGGATATGACCTTCACTCCGTCTTCGTGCATTTCGGACAGGCGTCTCAGCAGACCCTGCCTGACGCCGCCTTCGTAGAGGTCGGATATCAGTATGAACATTGTTTTGTACGGATTTTCGATAAACGTCTGGCAGTAAGCCACCGATTTATTTATGTCCGTACCTCCGCCCAGCTGTATTCCGAACAGCATGTCCACGGGATCGTTGCGGCACAGTTCCGTAAGGTCTGTTATTTCAGTATCGAAGACAACGACACGGGTATCGAGTGAAGGCATGCTTGCAAATATCGAACCCATCACCGAAGAATAGATTATCGAATCGCACATCGACCCGCTCTGGTCAATGTCGAGAATGACAGTCCAGTCCTTCTGTTTTTTCGTCCGTTCGAAGAAATAAAACTTTTCGGGAATCAGGCGTTTGCTGTCCGAATCGTAATTTTTCAGGTTCCGGTTTATTGTCCGTTTCCAGTCTATCGCCGAGAAATTGCTTATCGGCGAATGCGCCTTTTTATTAATCGCTCCGGTAACAGCCCTCCTCAAATCCGACTCCATGCGTTTCATGATTTCGTCAACAACGCTCTGAACCAGCTGCCTTGCCGTTTCCTTCGACCTTTCGGGGATCTGTCCCTTCAAAGCCATAAGAGTTCCCACCATGGAAATATCGGGTCTGATATTTTGCAGAGTTTCCGGCTCGAACAGCAGTCTGGTCAGTCCCCTGCGTTCGATTGCGTCCGACTGTATGACGCTCACAATATCCTGCGGGAAAAACGTGCGTATATCCGTCAGCCATTTAGCCAGATTAGGCATCGAACGTCCCTTACCTCCAGCCTTTCCCGCGTCGCCCTGCCCCGATTTGCTTCTTCCGTCTCCCGAATCGTATATGGCAGCCAGGGCAGCGTCCATAATCGACTGTTCACTTGTCAGTTCGACACCGGCAAAAGCCTGGGAATCGTCTCCAAGTATCAGCCGCCAGTGAGCCGTTCGCCTTTTCTGTTCCTCTTCGTTCATTTATTATTGTAAAACAGTCAGTTTAAGCCTCTTCTTTCCAGCAGGTATTTCACATCCGGTTCTTTTCCCCTGAATGCCCTGTACATTGTCATGGGGTCTTTTGTCCCGCCGTTTTCGAGGATATTTTTACGGAAAGAAGTCGCAATATCCCTGTTGAAAATATTTCCGCTTTCCCTGAAGGCTGCAAATGCATCGCTGTCCAGCACTTCCGCCCATATATAACTGTAATATCCTGCAGAATAGCCGCCGGAGAAGATATGCTGGAAATACGTAGTCCTGTATCGGGAAGCGATCTGGGGAATCAAGCCGATTGCGTCCATTTTCGCCTTCTCAAATTCGGCGGTATTTACCTGTTCCTTACCGGTAAGTATGTGATATTCCATGTCAAGGATGGAGGCTGCCAGATATTCGACCGTGGCAAAGCCCTGATTGAATTTGGACGCTTCCATCATCTTCCCGACCAGCCCGTCCGGGATTGTTTCTCCTGTCTGATAGTGTGTGGCATACAGAGCCAGCATTTCCTTTTCGAATGCCCAGTTTTCCATTATCTGCGATGGCAGTTCCACGAAATCGCGCGGTACGGAAGTTCCCGACAGGCTGTAATATTGCGTATTGGCCATCAAGCCGTGCAGTGCGTGTCCAAATTCGTGGAAAAACGTTTCAACTTCGTCGCCCGTCAGAAGCGCCGGAGTATCGCCCGAGGGACGTGTAAAGTTGCATACAATGGAGATGATCGGCGACAGGCGTTTGCCGTCTTTTTTCGACTCTTTTCTGTACGATGTCATCCATCCGCCGCTTCGCTTCGATTCTCTCGGATGGAAATCCATAAACAGCAGTCCCAGATGCGAGCCGTCGATGTCCTTAACCTCAAAGGCAAGGACTTCGGGATGATACAGGGGAACGTTCCCGACTTCTTCGAAAGTCAGTCCGTACAGTTTGTTGCACAGCGTAAAAATTCCCTGACGGACGTTTTCAAGCCTGAAATACGGGCGCAAAGCTTCCGCGTCCAGGCTGTATTTTTCCTGACGCAGCTTTTCGGCGTAATACTGCCAGTCCCAGGCTTCGAGCTTTTGACCTTTCTGCGTCCTGTCCATCAGTTTCTGCATCTGGGCGGCTTCGTTTTTAGCCACTCTGAGCGCCGGTTCCCATAATTCGGCAAGAAATTTACTGACTGCATCGGGAGTTTTTGCCATGGTTTCCTCCAGAATATACGAAGCATGATTTCTGTATCCGAGCAGATTCGCCTTTTCCGTTCTCAGTGAAGCTATTTCGGCAGCTGTTTTATTATTGTCCAGTTCGTCGCCATTGTCGCACTTGTTGATGTAGGCTTTATAGACTGTTTCGCGCAATTTCCTGTTAGCGGCATATTGAAGGAAGGGCAATGCGCTGGGATTATGCAGTGTAAAACGCCATTTGCCCTGCAAGCCCTTCGATTTTGCAGATGCTTCGGCGGCAGCAATCGAAGATGCGGGAAGACCGTCCAGATCGGCTTTACTGTCTATAATCAGCTCGAATTTATTGTTTTCCGCAAGCAGGTTCTGTCCGAAATTGACCGTCAAAACCGATAGCCTTTCGTTTATTTCCCGCAAACGCGCCTGCTTTTCAGCTTCAAGATTGATCCCGCTGCGGATAAACGCCTTATATGTCTTTTCCAGAAGTTTAGCCTGTTCTCCGTTCAATTTGAAAGACGCCTGACTGTCGAATACGGTTTTAACCCTTGCAAACAGTTCCCTATTCATATACACATCGTCTCCGTGCTTTGACAGCAGCGGAGATATTTTCCTGTTGATTTCCTCCAGTTCCCCGTTCGTATTTGCCGAGGTCAGACAGTGAAACACGGTACTTACCCTGCTCAGCAGTTCCCCGCTGTTCTCCAGAGCCTCAACAGTGTTGACAAAAGACGGTTTTGCCTTTTGGCTTACTATTTTTTCGATATTCGCTTTCTGGTTTGCCATCCCCGCTTCGAATGCCGGCATGTAATGATCCGGCTTAATCGATTCAAAGGGAGGAACATTGAACGGAGTATTGTACTCGTTGAAAAAAGGATTGTCTCCTTCAGGCAAAGCCGCCTGTTCGGGCGCTCTGTCGGCAGAACCGCAGCCCGACAATATCATGCTTGATAAAATCATTGTGAATAAATATTTAATTTTCATTTTAATATATTTTTATATCTATAATCCTGTTCCTTACAATTTGATGCGCAAAGGTAGTATTTTTTTTATTGCATAAACCGAATTTCATTTGAACACGCCGATAAAATCCAATAAAACGCCTGCTTTTGCAGAAAAGAACAGAGGGATACGGCAGCGCAGTCGAAAAATCAACAGGCAAAACCGGAAAATATTTACGCGAAATACCCGTATCCGCGACAGGTGTTGCGTAGTGCCTGTACGTTTTTTGACGTATCTTTTATCTGCCTGCTCATTAAAGGTTCGGCTTAGTACTTCGGAAGTACCATTTAGGGATGAAAAATAAATAACGTATAAATGTTTAATGTCACAAATTTAATTGCTGAAATAAAATTGCCATGTCCAATTGCCCATAGGGCATTAATATCAATAGAAATTTGTCCAATACACCTTCACAACCCCGT
>JAIRZR010000161.1 GCA_031267155.1 Prevotellaceae bacterium
TGCGCAGGTCTGTAGCCTTGAGTATCCTGGACACAAACAGAGTCGTTACCGGCGAAATCACGCGGCATGTGGGACTGCCTACTGCGAAACGGTAGTAGCCTTCGTCGCCGTTTGTTACGCTGTCAATGGTATATGCTGACTGTACCGATGTTGCGGCGATCGTGCTGTCCGTTCCAATAACTGTCCAGTTGTATCCGTCCTGGCTGTATTCCCAGCAGTAAGTCAGTTCGCCCGTGCCGGAGAAAACGCCCTCGCTGTCGGTGTACGAAGCCTTGAATGTGTAGGATGTAGAAACGCAGGCAGTATCGACAGTCCTGTTTTCCATCGTTACGGGAGGAGTACAGAAGCGTACCTCGATATCGTCCATCGCAAACTCGCTGCCGTTTGAAGCCTGTCCCTGCTTGTATATCCTGAAGGTCAGGGAATCGTGTCCCTGCGGATTGAACATGAAACCGTAGTTTCTCCATTTCAGACCGCCTTTCGGGTCGCGGGGAATATCCGAAGTGATATACGTTCCCACGATGTTGCCGATTTCGTCCAGCAGTTCAAATCTCAGGGCGGGATCGTCCGCAGCGGCGCTTTCTGACGGTGTGATATTGACTATCCATGCCGAAAAATACAGCTTGTTCATGTTGTCGCACAGACCTGTGATTTGGGCTTCGTAAAGTTTCCCGGCATCTTTCGATGCATTGACCAGAAACATGTAGCCGCGATCTTTCTCCCCGGGACTTGTATGGTCGCTGAAATCTGTCCCGATGTATTTTACCAGCGCATATTTGTCCGAACCCGGTTTGTCCGTATTATCAAACGCGTAATCCGTCGTTTCTGCGGGCAGTGCATTGGGGCTGATTTCCTTGTCGGAAACGTCGTTTCCTCCAAAATCTTCGCTGAACAGCAACTGTCCATCAATGGCGCAGCCTGCTGGATCAATCAGTCCGCAATCCCTGCTCAGGAGCACGTCGAACATGATTCGATTCAGCGTCTTTCCCGCGTATCTTGTTTCCGCATAGAACTTTTGCGATTCCGATGCGTCCTTGATAAGGTCGATTTCGTTTTTTGCTTCATTGTAAATGAGATTATCCTCGCTGTCGTACCAGAAATATTCGACGCCTGCCACCGGATGCATGCCTGTGCTGAATTTTGCATTTTCGCAAGCCATATATTCTTCCGACAGGGGTTTCGATATGACGAAATATATTTTTGCCTTTACGGTATTACCTTCGCAGGTGGCCGAATACTCCACGCTGTCGATTCCGTACACGCCCTTTTCGGCTTTGTAGGTAAATGTGGCGTCGCCGTTGATTTCAAGACTGCCGTGGTGCAAACCCGAACCTGCAATGGTATCCAAAGATATCTTGTCTTTGCCGCAGGAGAGAACATCGTTTGCCAGCGCATCGACATCTACGGAACTGTTGTGAACAAGCGATACGGTATCGTTTACCGCATACATGCCGGTCACCTCTACCGTGCCGGTGGTAGCGATACAGCCGGCGTTCGAGGTAAATGTAAAATACGTTTCACCCTGCGAAACTCCCGTTACAATACCCTTATTGTCCACAGTGGCAATTTTTTCGTCATTGCTTTTCCATGTTCCGCCTGTTGCCGGAGACAGTGTTGTGGTTTTTCCGGCAGATATTTTAACCGGTCCGGTAATTGAGGCAACAGGCTTTTCGACGAAAATATCCGTGCTTATCGACTTTCTCTGTCCGTCTTTACTCAGCGCTTCCATTCTTATTGTGTGAGCGCCCGGCGACAGCGTTGCATTCCATTCCGTCTTATCCGTTGCAGCGTCTTTCAGCACGTCGTCGATATACCATTTCAGATAACCCTGTACAGTATTGTTTGCATACTGCAGCGTTGCCTTCAGTGCAATGTCCGGACAGATCGTTTTTCCAAATATTTCCTGATAATTTATTCCGTTAACCGAAAAATTCATTTCCAGACTGTACATTGACGAGCCTCCAAGATAGTAATAGGATTCGTCAGTTCCCAAACCGAATACCAGCACCGTCAATCCTGCAGGATTGCTGAATGTATGCGGAACATCGCTTGTCATTTTATATCTGGTAAAGGAATAGTAGTTAAGGGCTGTCCAACTCGCATCGCTCAGGATTAAAGTTTCGCCGTTACCTGTCTTTACCGTGGTATTTCCTCTGGTACTTGAGCGAGTTACAATTACGGCATAAATAGTATCTGCGTATGTACTGAACGAGCTGACAGTAGTAGAAGCAACACCCTGTTCTATAGGTGGAATCCATACCTCTGCCGGTCCTCCGAACGTTTTATAAGTATAAGTATTAGTATTAGGAACTTGTTTTTTCTCGTATGAAAGCAGGTATGAGCATACGCCTACCGGCTTGTCTGAAGATATATAACAGCCATAACGCGATACTGGCAGGGTTACAAATTCTCCCTTATTCAAAGACAGGGAGCTAGTCCCTCCTCCTTGCTTTGTAATTTTCGTATCATTCTGAGACGCCACAATTCTCAGCAGCAGGGGATACTGTCCATCCTGAATTCCAATATCCGGCACATAAAAACTTTTACCCCACGAGGTTGTTGGCGCCAACTGCTGAAAAAGATGATCGCCATTAGTCATTTGGACATCGGGAATCATTGCCGACTGGTGAGTTGCGAAATGAGCTATCGGCTTATCCGATACCACATGAGCTCCCGTCATATCCGCCGTATTGGTGGCGCCCTGTATATACCACACATCTCCCATATGCAAAGTCTTACTGGTACCGGTAGAAGAGCCTTTTAAAGTACAGGTAACCGTTGTGTAATTTTCCGTCGCAACAAGCGTCATGGCGTCTCTATGATCTGCGCCTGTTCCGGCGTATGAAATATGATAATAATCTGTTCCCAAAACGTTTTTCGGCAGGATATTGGTAGCATCGCTGGTGTACCTTGCAGCGTTTAATGCATACACCGATACAGGCTTGTCGGATGTTATATGCAGGGATTGTTTTGCCGTTCCTTCAGCGACCGAAGAAACAGCAGCTTCTTCCGCATCACTTAAATTTATCGTATGGGTAGTGCCGGCAGGTATATTGATGGTTCTGTTTGAAGCCGGCAGATTGCTGAATGTGAGTTTAACCTGTGTTGCATTGGTCGTTACTATTTTTATCTGAAAGAGAATTTCCTTCGATGTTCTGTTAGCATTTTTTCCAAAAGCTATCCAGAAATCTGTTCCCTGTGTTGTCTGTGCGTACAGTCCGTTTCCTGCAAACATGCATAAAGCAATAATTAAAACATAAATTTTCGTCATAAATTTCATATACATTTCTTTTTAATGCGCGGCCATTACCGCGCGGTTTACATACTTGTTTTCGAATAACTCCTTTATTTTATTATGGAATGATTACGTTCTCAAAGCATATTTTGTATTCAACCCTTATTTCATTTCGAGTGCAAAGGTACGGCAAAAAATGAACATTCCAACATTTTTTATGTTATTTAACATATTTTTTTCGATTATTTCTCTGATACGCGAAAGATTTTCTTAACATAATTTATTGTATGTTAAATGTTTCAGTTTAATTATTCGATAAATTTCAGCTAAAATTTCTTAAAGAGCAAAAGTGTTAAAATAACACCTGCAATTAAACCATAAAATCAGGCTAAAATTCACAAAAAAACACGTTTTTACTCTTTTTTATGAGAATTTTTGGCTGTCAAAAAATCTTTTCCTTGACGGTTACATTCATTGAAAAATAATTACGTTCCATTTTTGTGTGCATTATAAAAGTAAAACAGCAAATATTCGGGAACCATGAAAACACAATGGATTGTATAGGATTTGTTGTGAAATAAATTGACTGTTTTCTTAATCTCCTGTGATAAAATATTGCCGTCAGCTGAAAGGGTGACATTATACCGGAGGAAATATTTTGCGATAATTCATGCCATTTTTAACACCTCGTCCGAAGGGCAAAAGAGGCTTTTTTGACATCCTCCGTGATCTGGCACACAGATAACACAGATTTAATAGATAAATACAGATTATAATCTGTTGATTATTGAAATATTAAAAAATATGCCTTATTATTTATCTGCGAAAATCCGTCTAATCTGCGTCATCTGCGTGCTTGCCCCAGGAGAGATTTTTTTGCATATTATGGAAAAAGATTACCTTTGCGATGT
>JAIRZR010000375.1 GCA_031267155.1 Prevotellaceae bacterium
CAAAATATTCCTCAGATTTAACTCCCGGAAGCGTGGAGTTCTATATGCATGATTTACAGGATGTAGTCGCATCCGCATGTTTATGTCACGATATTGGGAATCCTTCATTCGGACATTCGGGTGAAGATGCTATTGCCGAATATTTTAGAGAAAAAGAATCGGATGATGCCTTCAAAAGTAAATTCTCCGAATCGCACTGGGCGGATTTGACGAATTTTGAAGGTAACGCAAACGCTATCCGCTGTTTAACGTCCAAACAGTCGGGAAAGGAATCGGGCGGACTGGGTCTTACTTATTCGACTTTAGCCTCGATAATCAAATATCCCTGCGCTTCACTGGCTATTGATAAAGAGATAATTCATCGCAAGAAATTCGGTTATTTACAGGCAGATAGAGATGTCTTTCTGAAAATTACCGAAAAAACCGGAATGAAAAGAATTGCAGCCGTGCAATCGAAATCACCCGAGTATAGCTCATATATGTATCAAAGGCATCCTTTTGTCTGGCTTGTCGAAGCTGCCGATGATATCTGCTACAATATAATTGATCTGGAAGATGCTCACCGCCTGCGTATTATTGAACACAATGAGTGTGCGGAGGTGTTTTTGCAATTGCTCCGGGAACTGGAAGGCGATAATACGAAAAAGATTGAAGAACGCCTGCTTGATATCGAAGATAAAAATGCGCAAATATCGTATTTACGCGCAAAATCAATCAGTTCCCTGATTTACCGCACGGGAAAGCTGTTTGGAGAAAATCTGGAGAAAATTTTGTCCGGAACTCTGAACCGCGCTCTCTATGACCTGATTAAGGATAATAATTCTTCCCTCTCGTATATCGCAAATTTCTCTGTTGCGAACATTTACAATCACCGCTCGGTTGTCGAAATCGAAAACGCGGGTTACAATGTCATACGGGAACTGTTGCAACACTTTATTCCTCCGGTACTTAAACCCGAACAGCAAAGGCGTAAAATAGAAGACAAGGCAGTAAAACTGATTCCCCATCAGTTTCTTTTCGATACGGAAGAGCCTTATATGAAGGTACTTGGAGTCATTGATTATATTTCGGGAATGACAGATAATTATGCCGTAGATCTGTATAAAAGGATAAAGGGTATTGATATGGGAATGAATTCAGGTTCAATGTCTTTCTCCAAATGATAACAATTGGCTAATGAAAACCGCGGTATATCTGCTCGCTGGAAGCAATCTCGGAGACAGGAAATCGTATCTCGATACTGCAAGGCAAAGTCTGTGCGAACTGGCAGGAGAGTTGCTTATGGAATCGTCTGTATATGAATCGGAACCATGGGGTTTTGTATCGGAAAACGCTTTTCTGAATCAAGTCCTGCTATACGAAACGGAATTAACTCCCGATGAACTGTTGCAAACAATCAAAGCTGTTGAAACGAAAAACGGCAGGATACATGCAAAAAACGGATATTCATCTCGAACCCTGGATATTGACATCCTTTTCTACGGTAATCTGATACTCGCCTCTGCCGATTTGACACTCCCCCATCCTGTGCTGCATAAACGAAGATTTACGCTCCTGCCTCTGGCTGAAATCGCTCCGGATTTGCTTCATCCTGTTTTTAAACTAAATATCAAGCAATTGCTCGAAAGATGCGAGGATTTGGGAAAAGTGAATAAAATGTGATATTCTCTTCATTTCAAGACAAATAATAATGGATTGTCTTCGAAGCTGTGTTCAAGAAGCGTTTTCCTGTCTTCATCGGAAAATGCCTTGCTGTTTCTGATTTTTTCCTTGTCTTCGTCAGTGATTTCCGAATATAATATGCAGTACAGCGATTCGTCATAAGTTCCCAGTAGCTCAACATTTTTCAGTATAAATCCGTCAAAATCAATATTGTCGGAATCATATACTTTTTTATTTTTCTTATCGTAAAATAAAATATAATTAATACTGTTGTTCGCCTCGGGATTAGCTTTCATACATCCAAAAACAAGATATTTAGCGGTTTCGTACATTGCGTGAATATGCGTGCTTTGACCGGAAGAATAGGATTCATCAGAAGAATGATTCCGCTCCATTTTTGTCATTTTAGTCCAGTTTTGATGAAGTGTTTCCTGTATATCACTGTAATAAAAGTAGTATGCAGCTTTTACATTTGCGCTGTCGGAGATGTCGAATATCGAATCGATGAATGTATGACACAATATTCTGTCGCCATATTTGCTGAAAGGCTGATTGCCTGTAAAGTAAAACTCGTTTATGCTGTTCGTTTTATGACGGACATTCATGCTTGCAGCATCAATATAAAGTAAACTGTAACCTTCAAATCCGGGAACCGGCTCGGCTGCATCGTTCAGTGACAGATAGGTTGAGTCGTTCAAATATATACTGTGCCTGGCGTAATACTGATCGTCCGAATATATGTTGTATAAAAAGTTGCCATTCAGGTCAAAATGCATAAATCTTTTATTTTCGCCAACAAGAATCAGATGCTGCAAATTTTCATCAACAAAAAAATCAAAAAAACAGGTGTATTCTCCGGGACCCTGTCCAATACGGTCTATATTATATAAAGACTTGCCGGACAGGTCGAAACATAATATATTGAAATAAGCGCCCTTACCAACGACCATACCTATAAAGTTTCTCATAAATAATTTCCCGTCCCAAATCTCCATGCGGTCAATACTTTTTCCTATTAAAGACAGATCTGTCAATTCCAGCGGGATGACTTTTATCTGCTCAAAAATATTTGATGCGCTTTCCTTTATATCCGATTTTGCATATATAATTTCAATGCTTCGGTTTGATCCGGTTTTGTTATTGCTGCATGAGAAAAAACAGCATAAACAAAAAAACATCACAAATGCATTTATATGACATATTGTCTTAAATGCTTCAAGTGCAGTACTTTTTCCTATTCTTTTCATCGCTGTAAAATTTTAACATATTTAAGGTGCAAAAGTACGGTTTTTT
>JAIRZR010000461.1 GCA_031267155.1 Prevotellaceae bacterium
GTAACCATCAATACACAATAAAAAACCGGATATTCTGAAATCCCTCCTTTTCTTTCCTTATTTACTTTATTTACACGGAAATAAAGTAAATAAGGACTGCTGGAGGGAGGCGGCCTGACTATTCTTGGATTCTCTGTTTTCATAGAGCACAAAGATAAACTTTTCCTTTTTTTGACCTATATTACAAACACAGGGTTTTGCAGGTGAGTCTGCATCCATTTGTTACAAAATCATAATCAAAATAAAGGCTCACCCCCAGACAAGTCAGACTGCAACACGCAAAAAGGGTACATCCCTTTTTCTAAGGATATACCCTTCATTGTAAACATTTCTTAAAAAGTGGTGCCACCAGGAATCGAACCGGGGACACAAGGATTTTCAGTCCTTTGCTCTACCAACTGAGCTATGGCACCAATTATGTTTGAGGGTGCAAAAATAGGCATTATTTTTTATCCCACAAATCTTTTCAGAAAAAAGTATTCAAAAATTTTTCTTTCTGTTTCTGAATGAATCCGGCCAGTGATGATTAGTGGATTAAACAGTGTCTGTCTATAAGGTATAAATAATTTGCAACCATGTATTTATGTGCGAATAAAATAATTATCTTTGCGTTCATGAAAATGAAAATAGTTGAAGACATTCGTATAAAATTTGAGCAGTCGAACTGGTCGCATAATCTGGAATTCGGATTGTCGGACACCATCATTGAAGCTCATTCCGAGTTGTTGAAGACAGTAGAGGCGGATATTCGTAAAGGGGCGAAGAACAGTCCCTTTGGATAGATTGTATAAAAGATTATTAATAAGGATTTCGAAAAATATACTGCATTTACTTTGTAAATAAATCAAAGGCAGACGATTATGAACAGGGAAGTATTAAAAAAAGCAGAGAGTAAATTGAGAGGTTCCGAGAAAAAGATATGCCAACCGGAAGAGAGATTAGAGCATACGAAAGAAAAGCTGAAGAAGGAAAAGACCAAATCCCTGAAAAACAAATTAACAAGACATGATTTGTCTTGTTCGGCATTGAAAGAAGAAGCATGAGCGTTAAAAAAACTTCCATTCCATGCATAGAACTCACTCCTATCGGCAGGCATAAATATTCGAAGTTTGCAGTGTCCATATTCGGGATATCGGCCACACTCCGGCTCTGTTATTACAACATATCTACGAAAAGGGCCCCGTCTTCTGTGCCTTCTTCAAAAAAATCGGACGGTTGAAAGTCAAAGAAGTTATGAGTGATTGCAGCTGCCTGTTGCCCCCCCCCAGGCAGCGTACCCCGGCCCGTTTTATGAATCTCTCGCATACTCTTTCATGGGCGGGCAAAGTCATCCGTTCATTTTCTTCTTTCACTGAAAAAGAATAACAGGTATACCGCTTTGTTGTCTGGAATAAGTGTCCGGTCTGTGAACTTCAAACCATCTTTGAATGTATCAACCCGATTCTGTCTGATATAAAAACAGCCGGGCTGTCTTATCACACCATCGGTGCGGCATTGACTTTGATCAATGAAAAGCTGACAAACAAGAGCAAGCGTGTAACAGGATACGCCACGCCGGTCAAGGATTATTTGCTGAAAGAAGCGGTCAAATTACCCTCTTCGGAGGTAATATACAATGGCTCGAGTGATATGATAAAATCCATATTTGGTTCTTATAAGTTTGGGAAGTCCCCCAACGCTCTTCATGGAGTAACATCCTATGTACTCCTCCTTCCTCTACTTACAAGAATGAAAGCATCCGGCAAAGGATTGGATACAAATGTTAAAGCCATCCCGGAAAATGTTTATATGCGGGATTTGCATCAATGGACAGAACAACATCTGACAGAAAATCAAACGGTTAAAAGACGAGAAAAACTTACGGCTTGAGTAGATTGTATTAATATACTTTTGTACAACATAGCTTACGGGGCGGGAGTTGTTGGCAATCAGATTTTCGTTAGAAAAACCACGAAAGTTCGATTTGGAAATTGCGATTTTGTCGCGCTTTCCATTCGTAACCGTCGCCGTCTGTGAATGTTGCAGGCGTTAGACCGCAACTTGTGCCTGCCGAAATCTGACAGTTCCTTATCCGAAAACCGCCCAGTATATCGAAATACATATTAAACCGCTCGCTCGGATAGCCCCAGTCGGATTTTCCGTAAAGATTGCTTTCGGTATAGGGGTCGTAGTCGTTGCTTTTCACTTCTGTTTCGGCAAAAATTCCAATGTCCGCGCTTACGCCTGTTTCAACAAATATGCTGAAATTTTTTACAAAATGCAGGCGATAAACGGCGTGAAGTGGAATATTGACAGCCATTTCACGGAACAGCATATAATAAGAGTCGTAGTCGTCGTACATATCGTCTGAAACAGAAATGTAAGTGTCTAAATTCAGCCCTGTACGCAAGCCGAAGCCATACGCAAAATTTGGCTGATAGACATAACCCAAGCGAAAACCGGATACTGTTTTCCCTTCTCCCCACAAGCCATATTCACCTGTGTACGTTTCGTTTGTGTATTCCCATTGTTTGCTGATAAAGCCAGCGGTTATTCCGTGGCTTTTTATTGGCGCGAACTGGTCGTAACTGTCTTCGCCCGGCGAATTTATTGGTGTGTCTTCCTGCGGAATCATCCACGAAAGAGAAATGGCAAGCGGTTTGTTTTGCTTGATTTTTATGTCGCGGTCGCTTGAAATATTCATAAGTCCGCGACTCATTCCAACGTTCAACTGTAATCCATTGAAGCGGATGCCCGCGCCAAAATCAAGCGAGGCGTTGAATGGCTTGTTTGGAAAATCCATTTCTGCATTTCGATAAATATCTGTTTTCGTATAAAATGGCACGTCTCCGTCTGTTTCTGTTGCTGTGAGTTTTGCCGACAGTCCGTAATCAAGTCCTACGCCGCCATAAGCAAAAACTTGAAAGTTTTCTGAAATATTGGCGCGGTATTCCAAGTGCAAAGGCAGGTAAAGCGAATGTTCGGTGAAATTCATTGTGTAATTGTAATCGCCGTCTGTTCCTGCATATTCGCCAGATTTTGCAAAATAATGTTCGTAAAAAAGTCCGGTATTCAAGCC
Organism: Prevotellaceae bacterium; assembly: GCA_031267155.1. Lineage (GTDB taxonomy): Bacteria > Bacteroidota > Bacteroidia > Bacteroidales > UBA932 > JAIRLF01. The sequence goes on from JAIRZR010000461.1 coordinate 3,059, forward strand.
AAAACCGTATTTGAAAAGCGGCTCAAAACGCACGCCTGCCTGAATGCCGTCGAGATAGTTTTTGCCGTCGTCAAATGTGCCGTATTTGGTTGTACCTTCGGCGTTTGTCCGGGTCCACTGTTTTTGAACGTAACCAAACGACAAGCCGAGCGGATGCGGGTCGCCTTTGGGCGCGTTGAAAGGCGCGGACTGCGAAACATAAACGTTTGCGGTTTTGTTGTCGCTTTGTATAGTAAATGAAGTTTCGCGTTTGCCGCTGTATTGACCGGTATTTTCATCGCATTTCAAAGTCAGGCGATTGCCGTCTTTTATCGCTCTAATCCAACTTGGGACATTGGTATATGTCCAGTTCTCGCCGTCTGTTTCTACACTTATGGTTTCGCTGCTTCCGCCTGTTGAAAAACGAATGGAACTTTTGCCCGCTTTGATATAGCTTGCCTGTTGCGGTTGAGAAATGTTTATGCTTGCCGAATAATTGCCTGACGAAATGATAATATTGCCGTTTCGGACATTGCCGGAATTGCTTCGCGCGGTAAGTGTGAGCGTTTTTCCTGATTTTGAGACGGTAATCCAAAAGGGGATATCGGAATGAGACCACTCATATCCATCAGTCTGAATGGAAATTTCCGTTTTTCCGCCCAATGCACTGACTTTAACGGAATTGGGATTTGAACGAATATAAGTGGCAACGGCTTCCGTCTGTTCTATCAGTACGGATGCCGTTTTGCTGTCGGTGGTAACTGTCAGTGTTGCGTTGCGGTATGCGCCGTAATTCTGTTTGCAGGTAACGGTAAAAAAGCCATTTTTTTGTTCCACACTGCACCAGTCGGAAGTATTGCTTACGGAATATGACTTGCCGTCGCTATAAACGTGAAAGTCCTGTGTGCCGCCTTTGTTGTCGAAGGAT
>JAIRZR010000090.1 GCA_031267155.1 Prevotellaceae bacterium
ATGATGCCTTTTTCGATGCCGACCACCTTTTTCAGGGTGTTGTAGAGGAGTTTATCGTAGAATTTGAATTGCAGGCGTAAGCCTAAAGGAACGGCTATACCTTTATTAATATGGTCGAGATTGTGCCGTTTTCCGACGCGGAGGGCGCGGTGAAAGAGGGCGCGGAGGATGAAGTTTGAGTTTGAAATCTTGTCTTGCGCGCCTGCATATACTTTTTCCCAAAAGCGGGGGACGCTGCACATGGCCTGGGGCTTGATTTCTTTGATATAGGTTTGAATTTCCTTTGGATCGGAACAGATGGCGAGGGTACAGCCGCGGTGCAGGCAGTAGATGGACCAGGCTTTTTCAAAAATATGGGCCATGGGGAGGAAACAGATGGAGAGGTAGCGGCGGGGCAGGTAGTCGAGCCGGATGTCGTGCATTTTCATGACGGCCTTGTAGTTGGCGTGGGTGAGGACGACGCCTTTGGGTTCGCCGCTGGTGCCGCTAGGCACAATATGTTGGTAGAAACGCCTGCCCCCCCCATCTCCGTCCCGACAGGGACGGAACCGGTCGGTCTGAGGCAATCGAAGATCGGCCTGAGCCAATGTGATTTTCGGCGCTGTTCCGTCCCCAACGGGACAGAGGTGGGGGGGGCAATCGGTTTTTCTACCAACATGTTGTGCCTAGCGGCACAAGAACGCAAGGCTGGAGCCTACGCCAAGCGGAAAAATCATACAGATCAATCAAATCAATCATCAAAATCCCAGTTCAGACAACGACGGGCCTAGGGCGTATGCAATACGCCCCTACGATACGCAGCCTCTGTCCTATCTCATCGTAGCCGCAACAAGTCTCCTTCTTCTGGCACATATTCAAAATCCTTTTTATTGAGCTTGTAGAGGCGTTTGACTTGCATTCCGTACTGCTGGGAGATGCTGTGCATGGATTCACCGACCTGGACGATGTGCTCAAAGTAGGGGCGGTTGGCGGTTGGCTTTGAACCGCAATCGATTAAATGATTGTGATTGGGCCAAATGACAGGGAAAATCGCAACGCGTTCTTGTAAATCGGGAAACGAATGACTACTTTTGTTTTTTGAAAATGGAAATAATAATACATTGTTTATGAACGATCAACGGTACATGCAGCGCGGGGTTTCGGCCTCCAAAGAGGACGTCCACAACGCAATTAGGGAGGTGGATAAGGGGATTTTCCCGCGGGCATTTTGTAAAATCATCCCCGATGTTTTGGGCGGCGACCCGAATTTTTGTAACATTATGCATGCCGACGGGGCGGGAACGAAGTCGTCGCTGGCGTATGTTTATTGGCGCGAAACGGGCGATCTGTCTGTCTGGAAGGGGATTGCGCAGGATGCACTGGTGATGAATGTGGATGATTTGTTGTGCGTGGGCGCGACGGGGAATATCCTGGTTTCTTCTACCATCGGGCGCAATAAACGTCTGATTCCGGGCGAGGTGATCGCGGCTATTATACAGGGAACCAATGAGTTGTGCGAAGAGATGAGCCGCTTGGGGGTTTCGATCCATCCTACCGGCGGCGAGACGGCGGATGTGGGGGATTTGGTGCGCACGATTATTGTGGACAGTACGGTAACGTGTCGGATGCGGCGGTCGGAAGTGATTGATAATGCGCATATTGCGGCGGGTGATGTGATCGTAGGCCTCGCCTCTTTCGGGCAGGCTACGTATGAAAAGGAGTACAACGGGGGAATGGGGAGTAATGGTTTGACGTCCGCGCGGCACGATGTTTTTGGACAATATTTGGCGGCGAAATACCCGGAAAGTTACGATCCGGCGGTTCCTGCGGATCTGATTTATTCGGGAAAAAAGGCGTTGACGGAGCAAATCGAGGGGTTGGGGCTGGACGCGGGGAAGTTGGTGCTGTCTCCGACGCGGACGTATGCGCCTGTTATTAAGGGGATTGTGGAGGACTTGCGGCCGCAGATTCATGGGATGGTACATGTTTCGGGGGGTGCGCAGACAAAGGTCTTGCATTTTACGGATAAGTTGCGGATCGTAAAAGACGGCCTGTTTCCGACGCCGCCGCTGTTCCGGCTGATTCGGGAGCAGTCGGGAACGGATTGGCAGGAGATGTATAAGGTCTTTAATATGGGGCATCGGATGGAGATTTACTTGCCTGAACAATTTGCTGGAGAGGTGATTGCGATTTCGCGATCGTTTGGGATTGAGGCGCAGGTGGTGGGGCATGTCGAGGCATCCGATCGGAACGAATTGATAATCGAGAGTGAGCACGGGCGGTTCGAATATTAAGCCGTACAGGACTTTCGGCGATCTTTTGCGGGAAGTATTTCCTTTTAAGGTACAAAAAATATCGATTAATGCGGGGTTTACGTGTCCGAACCGCGATGGAACGAAAGGGCGGGGCGGGTGCTCGTACTGCAATAATCAGACGTTTAGTCCGCAGTATGCGGCGGCGGAGAAGCCGGTTGCGCAGCAGGTGGAGGAGGGGATTCGGTTCTTCTCGCGCAAATATCCGAAGATGAAATATCTGGCTTATTTTCAGGCTTATACGAATACGTACGGCGCGGCGGAGGAAGTTTTGAGGAAGTATGGGGAGGCGTTGGGACATGCGGATGTGGTGGGGTTGCTGATCGGTACGCGGCCCGATTGTATGCCGGAGGAATTGTTGGATGCGCTGGAGGAGCTTTCTAAGCGTTATTTCCTTCTGGTAGAGTATGGTATCGAATCGACGAATAACGAAACTTTGCGGGAAATTAATCGGGGGCATACGTATGAGGAGGCTGTGGAGACGATTTTTCGGACGCATGAGCGGGGGATTCGGTGTGGGGCGCATTTGATTTTGGGATTGCCGGGGGAGTCGCGGGAGGTGATTTTGGGGCATGCCGACCGGGTTTCGGAGCTGCCGTTGACGACGATTAAACTGCATCAGTTGCAGCTAATTAAGGGGACGCGGATGGCGAGGGAGTATGTTGAGGATCCGGGGCGGTTTCATCGGTATGATGTGGAGGAGTATGTGGAGCTTTGCGTCGATTTTCTGAGGCGGCTGAATCCGAATTTTTATATTGATCGGTTTGTTTCGCAGGCGCCGAGGGAGTTATTGGTGGCTTCGGAGTGGGGAATGAAGAATTATGAGTTTGTCGAGAGGGTAGATCGGCGGTTGTTTGAAGCTGAAAGATAACACTTTACGGGCTTACGAATAAAATATTTGCGAAAAGCCATTGTAAATCTAAAAATATAGCATACCTTTGCAACGCTTTTCGGAGGAAGAGCAGACAAACGGGCGTTTAGCTCAGCTGGTTCAGAGCATCTGCCTTACAAGCAGAGGGTCGGGGGTTCGAATCCCTCAACGCCCACGCGAGGAAGAAAAAGCAGTCACGATAAAAGGGTGGCTGCTTTTTTTGTTTTATGGGGGGGTATGCGGGATTTGCAGATTGATTTTTATCTGTCGGATTATACGATAAAGCTATCCAGCTGTTCTTTTGTCCTTCTCCAATTCGGTAAATTCGCATCCAGGAGCGCGGTGAACCGTTCGCCATGATTTTGCACTATCAAATGTGCAAGTTCGTGCACAACGATGTATTCAATGCAATGAAACGGTTTTTTTGCGAGTTCAAGATTAAATAAAATGCCTCTTCGTTTGACATTGCAACTGCCCCATAGCGTTTTCATATGCTGGATTTTCCAATGATCAACAGTTACGTCAAGTATTTCCTCCCATTTGGGGATTAAGTTTTCAAGTGTTTCGTTAAGATCGGCTCGATACCAGTCTTTTAGGATTTCAGCTCTGCGCTCGATGGTCGCTTCTCTTCTTACATAAAGATTGATGAATTGGGTTCCCTGCAACTCTATATGTGGGTCAGTGTGTTGATAGATTACCCTTAATCTATACCTGTTCCCTCTGAAATAATGATTCTCGCCGGATACATATTCTCGTGCCGATTGCCTTGAAAAAGTTTTTAGTTCTTGTTGCTTTTTTTTTATCCATTCGGATTTTGTAATGGCAAAAAGACGAATAGAATCCAATTTCATTTTTTCTGGGGCAGATATTTGTATGCTCCCATCGGGAGGATATACTCGCAAATGGATATTCTTTATGGGTTTACGGAATACCTCAATTGAGACATCTCCGATTTGAACATATTCCATCAGTACTCCTTTTGGTTGGAAATGATAGTCATGATTTGGCTTATAAAATCTTCGTCGCCAGAACCAAGCGCTTCGCTTACCGCTCTGCGTACTTTTTTTATTTTCGCCGGAACGTTTGAATCTCTCCATCCATCCTTGGCATTTTCCTTGACTGTTTGATGAACCTTAATTGTCAATGCCTCGTTTTTCCCTAAATTATCGTAGAGCGCTTTCATTCCGGGAGTAGATATTGCAGCTGGGTAAATTCTCCCGTGGCCTTTCATTTCCCGGACTTTTTGAATGAGTTTTTCTATTAATTCTTTGTATGACAATCTACCGTTCCTGACATCTTCGAGTAGTTGCTTTAGCAATGCGGAAACCTTGTCGTAGTAGGCAGGGTTGTTGGGGCGTTCGCTATTGATGACTCGGTACATATTGGCCAATAGTGTTTCCGCAACCGATTTTTCTTTGACTCTAATTGTACTCGGAAGTTTTTCTATTGCATTGGCACCTTCGTCTGCGATTAAGTCCAAAAAGGAAATATCTTCAAATTCAAATAGCTTTTCGCTGTCATCCGCACGAACCCAGTTATCGATCAGTTGTCGCATCATTGGGTCAAACCGTTTCAAGTCGAGTGCATCGCCACTACGAAGTTTGATCGTATCTTTGACACTGTTGTAGTAATCAACCTGCGTTTTGATTTCAGTCGCTTCTTCGGGCGAATATCCCGCCTGAAGCATTTCGTTGGCGACATTGACGAATCGACGAACGAGATTGCCTACGAGTTTATACAGTTTTTCTCGTTTTTCGGCGTTTGCCTCACATTCGGCGGACTGTTCTTCAAAGGGAGTTTTGTCGCTATAGACGAAGTATTCAAAATATCCTTCTTGAGTTTGCGGATTTACTACTTCGCACAATGTGATAACGGTTTGCAGGGCTTCGTCTAAATCATTTTTTGCCTCTTTCAAGCGATTCGTAAGTAAACCTTGTACGTCTTCCCTGTCATATCCCGCCAAAGACTCTGAGGTATAATCTTCAATCGCACTTCTTATTGAGTTAAAGAGATCTTGATAATCAACAATATATCCATATTTCTTGTCGTCTCCGTTTATTCTGTTTACTCGGCAAATGGCTTGAAACAGGTCGTGATTTTGCATTTTCTTGTCTATATACATATATGTTGCCGAAGGAGCATCGAAACCTGTAAGTAGCTTATTCACAACGATAAGCAATTTCATCGATTGAGGATTTTCGATAAATTCATTCTTAGCCCATTGTTCAAATGCTTCAATCTTTTTGTCGCCCACCATCTTTTTTGCAGTGTCGTATTTAAAGCTGGCTTCACTTTCTCCCTCTCCTGTTGTTTCTCCTTTTATGTCGGCTATGTTGGCATCATAACTTGTTACAACGGCACAATTATCTTTCAGTGGCGTAGATTGAAAAAAATCCCAATAGCGATACGCCTGATAGATACTATCTGCCACAAGCATTGCGTTGCCATATCCTGACGACAGAGCAGGCTTTTTGTCCATATCCATGCAAATATCGGCCACTATCCGTTGCATGCGTTCTTTGCTCGAAAACAGCTTTTCGAGTTTTACCCAACGGTCTTTTAGTGCGGCTTTTGCAACAGACGACAAGCCTACAGTGTGAGCCTCAAACCACGCATCTAATTTTTCTTCTTTACCAAGATATTGTTCGACCTCTCGCGCTTCATATCTTAGGTCGAGAATAACATCGTCCGCGACTGCTTCGTCAAATTTGTAGGTGTGTATGTATGTACCGAAAGTTTCGGCAGAGCTTTTTTTGTCCGTTTTAAGCAATGGCGTGCCTGTGAAGCCGATGAGCATCACATCGTCGCCCATAATCATTTTCATCGCTTCGTGCAATGTTCCGCCCTGAGTTCGATGGCATTCATCTACAAAAACAAAGAGATTGCCTTTCGCCTTGAAGTCTTTGGGCAGTTTCTGCGCTCTCAGGTCTTCAAGATATTTTTCGAGCGACTTGCTTGAACGCCGCCCACCTACTTCGATAACTTCTTCATCGGAATGGTTGCCAAACTTATTTATAAGCGAACATATAAGCCATGGATTAGCATTGTTAAGGGCAGAAATTAGTTCAGCGCCCGATTTCACTCTCACTATATCCGCTCCCGAATCTTTGAAATTTCTCTCTATTTGACGGTCGAGTTCATCGCGATCGGTTATAATTACTACTCTTGGGTCTTCAATATTTTTGCCAATCCATTTTGCCAGCCACACCATAGTAAGGCTTTTCCCCGAACCTTGCGAATGCCATATAATACCGCTCTCTTTACTGCTTATGCGTGGTTGTGCCGCTTTTACGGCAAAGTATTGATTGGGACGAGCCGCTTTCTTCACCCCACCGTCAAAAATAAGAAAGTCGCGAATAAATTCCAAAAGACGTTCTTTGCCAAACATTTGCAGCGTACTTCGGTCGAGTTCGTTGCTAATGGAGTCGTCCTTTTCTTTCCAACGCAACCAAAATTTTTCTTTCGTTTGGATTACGCCGTAATGCAGCCCTTGCGAATCGTTTCCGGCAAGCAGAAGTTGTACGGTAGTAAAAAATGGTTTGATAAAATATTCCTGTTGATTATCGAGGTTTTGGCGAATGCCTTCAGCTATGGATACGGTTGAGCGTTTTAGTTCGATAACGGCAAGGGCGATACCATTTACATAAACGACTATATCGGGTCGTTTAGTGTTACAGCCTTTTATGCTGACTTCTTCGGCTATGTAAAAGTCGTTGACAAGTGGATTTTTCCAATCAATGAGATGCACATTTTTGCTGTTTTGTCCCATTTCGGGCTTAATGTTTACGCCATAGCGCAACAAACCATACACTTCTTTATTGGTGTTGTATAATCCGGAATCGAGATTGATCGCTACCTCTTTGAGTTTGCGGATGGCCATCATGATCTCTTGCATGGTATAGCCTCTGTCTCGGAGGAATTTTTGCAGTAATTCCTCTTCGATATTTCGATTGTTCTCACGCCCCTCCCAGTTGCCAAGATAGATGTATCTAAGCTCATTCTTAAACAAACTTACCAATCTGTTTTGTGTTTTTCGCTCACTTTCGCCGATGTGTGTCATGATTTTTCACTTTTTTTTGTCAATATATTTTCCCCAGCCAACTGGAATTATGCCCTCTTGTCGCATATAATTTAATCCACGGAGAACTAAATCTCGGCCAAAATCAGATTTATGTTCACTCCAATCATAGAAATCTATGAGTAGCAAATCATCATTGATTGATTGTCCTTTGATGATTCTATTATTCCATACAGCATAGAGCGTTGAAACTATCTCGGTTCGTGCCAAGTCCATCTTTTTAATTTTATTCAGTAAGTCGTTTATCGTTTGTTTTGTTTCGGTCGGATACGTTTCAAAAATTTGTTCAATTTCTGTTATTATAGACGTTGGAATATAATCATAATACTTGCCGCCTCTGCTATCTCTCTTTGTTTCGATACGAATATGCCTGTATTGCTTGAATTTACCGTCAATATATTTCATTAGCAATTGGTCGTCTGGTCCAGCAGTATTGCGTATATATTCATTACCAAAATCAAGCTGACAACAATACCCAACCAAGTGTATTGATTTTTGTAATTTCGTTCGCCCCCAACCTTTTGAGCCGTATAAGATATTTACCACATGCCCTCCTATTATGTGAGCAGCTATCGGTATTGTTCTATGTCGCGATGAAGTATTTACTAATCGGATTTGTCCTGTCAATAGTTGCTGTATTGCGCCTTGTTTAAGGGCGGTATATTTTTGTTGCTCTTTTTCTAACTGTTCTATTTCATTGTCCATATCAGTTAGGATTTTGGCGATGGCTTGTTGTTCTTTTATATCAGGAGGAATCACTAAATTAATGTCTTGTACAATTGTTTTGCTTAAATTCGACTGAGCACCCATTTGACCCAAATCCGCAACTTCTTTTTCTTTTGAAAGCAATAGATAATATAAAAAACAACTATTTATTAAAACTTCGTTGGGCGTTATTCCTAAAATTGCCTGACTACAAGATAAATCTATTTTAGTCAAAGAGCATTTTCCTAAGGTCGCATACATCGCGTACATCAACGTTCCTGTTTCAAACATTCTTGCAGAACTATTCTGTAATCCTAATTTAGTTATACTGTTTTCTGTCTTCAAGATGTATTTTCTAGAATAAGATATATCACTTATGGTCAAGAAAGGAATATTGCCATCATAGTATAAGGGGTTAGAAGATAGAGGAGTTCCGCCACTGTACATTTCAGCTACTTCTCTCAATTTCTTTTCCACCCACGGTTCACTAAAACCCGCGAGGCGTTTTTTCCCCGTAAGCAGTTGTTGCATAGCACCCTCTTTGATGGCTTGTTTTTTAGCTATCTTTTCATCCAATGCTTCAATCAAAGAATCAATATCGCTCAATACTTCGGCGATTGCTTCTTGTTCTTTTATAGTAGGAACTGCCAATAAAACAGTCTGTAAATTTTGCTTTGAAACTCCATATACCTTTATGCCTGTTGCAAGCCTTTCTAACTGTTCTTTTACTCCCACGGATTGCAGTAAATACCCCTTATATCCATTTCTGAATTTATTCGTAATATCCCTTGCCAATATAGTATGTAGCCCAGATATCGCAACTTGATTAGAGGGATTCTTCGCTTCGACACTTTTACACAATCCTACATAATCTTCTGAGGCATCTGCAATTATCAAGTCTCCATTTTGTATTAAGGCGAAATTCTTTATCCTCGATTTTGGAATTCTAGGCAATACGTTTTTGTCGAAATCAACAAAGTGGTTCCATTTGGTATGGATATCTCCGTAATGAACGTATAATATACCCTCAGATTCAACTTCTTCGGCTCTCGAATACGTTGCTGTTGACAAGCACTTGAATATTTTTTCAAATTCAACCACCTCCCAATCCTCAGGAACAACCCCAATATCAGTCTGTTTATATCCCCTTTTTATCTCCATCATCATACCCAATTAAAACCCATAGCCTTTAAGTGAGCCGTTACTTTATGCTCCAGGTTCTCTATACTGCGGTCAAGTTCAGGCAAAGTATTCTCATATCGTTCAACAAGGGCAATGACAGAAGAAGTTAGTTGTTGCCCAATTTGCTGCATTTGCTCGCCCAATTGCTTAGACAGAGTACCGTACCATTTATCATTGATCACCATATCTTTGACTTCCTCTGAGGTAAGAGTATCGTAACATTTTTGAACGGCCTCTTTAAGTTCTGTATGGCAGACTTTGATTACGCTTTTTACGGCGGAAATTTCTTGCCGTATGTCGATATATCCAACAATGACACCAAGCTCTTCTTCATTCCCGCGCACAGCCTTGAGCGATTTCTCCCGCTTCTTAAGTGAAATGTCCGTTATTGTGTCGCCTTCAAAATGGGCTTCATTAAGATAATCATCTTTATGTTTTTCTTCCATTTCTGCCTTTTGGGTTTCATGTCCTGACAAACGTTCTTCGGCAGCCAAAAGAGCGGTATAGAGTTCACTACAATATCTTTTTATCACAAATTCAATCGGCAATAAGTCGCAAGCAAAATCGGCAATCGTTCTCGCCTCTTTGCGTTTCGTTTTTTTTATCTCTCCGCTTTGGGTCTTTTTATCCGCAGGTTGGGGTACGTAGAGCGTCGCTTTCCATCCCTCTTCCGAAATCAGATAGCAGTCGTCCTGCATGGTTTCGTTCCAATAGTTCATCAACACATCATATACATCGTAGGCATCAACCAGCAAAGCATCTTTGTTGAAATGGGAGAGAATAGTATTGCCTAATTCTATTGCAAAAGGCTTTGGTTTAATACCCTC
>JAIRZR010000097.1 GCA_031267155.1 Prevotellaceae bacterium
TCCAGAATCCCGGTAATCCTTTAATCCTGAGAATCCTGCTTCAGACAAAAGAGGATAACGAACACATCCGTCTCCGGAATCCCGGTAATCCTTTAATCCTGAAAATCCTGCTTCAGACAAAAAGGGATAACGAACACATCCGTCTCCAGAATCCCGATAATCCTTTAATCCTGAAAATCCTGCTTCAGACAAAAGAGGGTGAAAGGATAAAAACCTTATTTCCACCTAATTCCAATAACAAAACTACCTCAGTAGCACAGGAATCACATATGCCATTACCTCATTACCTTATTTATGGTATGCGAAATAAACAGGATAGAACAGATTATAAAAAACTCTGGATTGCTTTGCTTCGTTCCTCGCAACTCCTCGCAATGACGGATAACCGTCTGACATTACGCCCATTACCAACACACGGTTACCCGTCATTGCGAGGTACGAAGCAATCCAGAAAGTTCAATTGTTATACGTTATTAATTTTCCTTCCCTAAGCAAATGGCAGAAATATTTTCGGTAACAGGAGCTTCAAAGGAGGAAAAATACCGTTCGCTTCTTGCGGCGACTGTTTCGATGGTGCAGGGAGAAACTGATATCATCGCAAATATGGCAAACATAACTGCCATTATTAAAGAGGTTTTCGATTTCCTGTGGGTTGGCTTTTATCGCGTAACCGGAGATGAGCTGGTTCTCGGACCGTTTCAGGGGCCTGTTGCCTGTACAAGAATAAAAAAAGCTAAGGGCGTATGCGGTCTTGCCTGGGAAAAGGCGGAAAATATAATTGTCCCCGATGTGGACAAGTTTCCGGGACACATATCGTGCAGTCCAGACTCAAAATCGGAGATAGTTATCCCGGTATTCAAAAATAATGAGATAATCGGGGTTTTGGATATTGACAGCGAATATTTAAACAAATTCGATGAAACAGATGAAAAATATCTTTCACAAATCGTTGATGCGCTTCAAAAACAGTGTGTATTTCAATGATAAGCCGTTTCAGTCCGATCTCACGGAACTTTGAATCGGAGTCACGCCTCCGCTTCATAATAATATTTCGTTTAAGAAGCTCCGAAAATCGCCGTAATAATTTTTTTTATCCTTAATTAAAAAAGTATTGTACCTTTGCGCTGCTTTTTATTTAAAATGATATAGAGATGAAGAAGTTTTTTAAAATTTTAGGAATATCCTTGGGAAGTTTGCTTGCGCTGATACTGCTGGCTTTGTTTTTGATACCGGTACTGTTTAAGGACAAGCTCACAAATATGGCAAAAGAGATAATCAACGACAACATGAATGCCGTGGTGGATTTCAAAAGTGTGGACATATCAATATTCAAGCACTTTCCGAAAGTTACGGTTTCGCTGAAAGATTTGAGTGTGATCTCTAAAAACGAGGAACTGGTATCCGTTGCCTCGTTTGATGCGGGCATAAACGTGATGTCGTATATTAAAGACGGGCTTATTGACCTGAACATTATTAGCCTGCAGTCGCCAAAAATTCAGGCGAAAATATTTCAGGACAGCTCGGTAAACTGGGATATCATGAAACCCTCGGAAGAACCGGCAAAACCCGAACCGGAAAAAACCGGAGATTCCGGCTTTAAAGTTGCCATAGAGAATTTTTCGATAACGGACGGAGCCATTATTTACGAAGATTTGACGAATAAAACGCTTGCTGTCGTCAGCAATCTTAATTTCAGTCTTAAAGGGGATCTGTCAAATACCTCGACTTCGCTGGATATCAAGACCGACATTGAGAAAATCAGCCTCATGTACAACGGGCTTATGCTGGTTTCCGATTTCAGTCTTTCGATTGCCGGAAAACTTGGCGCCGATCTGGATAAGATGCTCTTTACTCTCAACGGCACCGAAATAAACCTGAACCGTATAGCCCTGCTTGCCGACGGAACGGTAAAGATGGAAGACAACGACGATATTCTTATCGACGTTACCTACGGCGCCAAAGTCGCCTCGCTGAAAACGCTTTTGGACATTATCCCGCCGGACATTCTTGCCGACGTCAAAAATATCAGTACAAAGGGAAACCTTAACCTGAAAGGCTGGGTCAAGGGAGTTTACAGCGACAAGTCCATGCCGCAGATCTGGGGTGAATTGAAAGTCGAGGACGGGTATCTGAAATATGCCCAGCTGCCGAAATCCATTGAAAACATTAATATTGACACAAAACTGCTTTTCGACGGGAATAATGATGCAAACACCAATATCGACGTAAACCGTTTCCATCTGGAGATTGGCGGAAATCCTTTCGACATATCGACAAATGTGAGAACGCCGATGACCGACGCCAATATCAAAGCCCTGATAAAGGGTAAACTGGATTTTGAGTCGATAAAGGACGCCCTGCCACTGGAAGGGATTGATTTGAAGGGAATTTTAACCGCCAACATAGATTTTGCAGGACGCATGTCGCATATCGAAAAGGAAGAATATGACAGGCTTAATCTTGCCGGAAATCTTTCTCTGCAAAACTTTACGGCTGTAACGGAGGATATTCCCATGCCAATCGACGTTGCGAAAGCCGACTTGGAGTTCACTCCAAAATATGTCAATCTCAAACAGTTCGATGTAAAAATCGGCGAAAGCGACATAAAGGCTTCCGGACGGCTGGAGAACTTTTTAAACTATGCAATGAAAGACGAAGTGCTCAAGGGGAATCTTCAGCTTGCGTCAAATTATCTTAACTGCAATCAAATAATGTCCGCTGCCGGAGACACCGTATCTGCAAGTGCGGACGAAAGCGCGATGTCGGTTATTGTACTGCCCTCGAATGTCGATTTTTCCATCAATGCGTCGATAGGTAAAATACTGTATGACAACCTGAACCTGAGCAATGCCAAAGCGACGGTAACAGTAAAGGATCATACATTATATATCAACAATCTGTCTTCGGGTTTCGCCGGCGGACAGATACAGCTGTCGGGAAAATATCTTGCCGAAAACACTTCTTCGGCTCTGGCCAATCTGGATATGAAGCTGCATGACATCCATGTGAAAGATCTGGTCAATTCGTTTGGCATGTTCGAGAAGGTATTGCCCATACTGAAAGACGTTGACGGAAAGGTTTCGTTCGACTTTAATTTTTCCGACAAGTTCGATCAGAATCTCAGTCCGGTACTGCTGGCGCTCAATGCTGTGGGAAATATCAGGGCGGACAGTCTTAAATTGCTGAATCAGGAAGCCTTAAACAAAATAACCGCTCTGGTCGGCTTGAAAGAGACTTCGAACATGCTGAAAAATGTAAACGCCAACTTTTCCGTAAATGACGGCAAAATAGGCATACATCCTTTCCCCATATCGATAGGCGGCACAGATTTAATGCTTGGCGGAGAATATGGACTTGACCAGTCGCTTGGCGTACAGGTGGATTTGAAAATTCCCGCGGCGAAAGTTACAGGCGCTGTCAACAGTTTTATCTCTCAGCTTGGCGGTAAATCCGGAGCAATCACTGCAAACACGGTGAATGTGGGAATCGCTATCGGGGGAAGTCTCAAAAGCCCCACTTTCGGTCTGGCTAAGGCAAAATATATGGGCGATTCGCCTTCGATACAGCAGCAGGCTGTAGATCAGGCGAAACAGTTGGTCGAAGATAAAAAACAGGAACTGGAAACAAAGGCAAAGCAGGAAGCCCAAAAACTTACCGACAAGGTCAAGGACGAGGCTGCCAGTAAACTGAAAGACCTGTTTAAAAAGAAATAATTTTTTTAAAAATATAATTAAATATTAAAGAATATGGCTTTATTTGGAAATTCATCGAATCCGGCAATGAGAGAAAGCGTTTTTAAAAAGGTAGCTCTCGACAGTTCCTCAACCGGCACAATGACAGTGAAAGGCTCTGTCATCAAAACTTTTATGCTGATAGCAATGACAATTTTTGCAGCGTCTTTCACATGGTACACTGCTTTTTATGCAAACAATCCTTCGGCTGTTACTTCCTGGTTATGGGGAGGACTTATTTCCGGAATTGTTCTTGCACTGATAATTTGCTTTGCTCCAAAAACTTCTCCCTATCTCTCGCCTCTATACGCAGCGGCAGAAGGCTTTGCTCTCGGAGCTATTTCGGCATTTTTCGAAACGGCTTTTGCCGAGAAATTTCCGGGAATTGTACTTACCGCTGTAACGGTAACATTGCTGACGGCATTGGTGATGCTGTTCTGCTATCAAACCCGGCTGATAAGAGTAACGGACAAACTGCGTTCGGTGATAATAATTGCAACTGTCAGCATAGCAGTGTTCTATTTTGTTGTTATCATTCTGAATCTGTTTGGAGTGTCAACGGCTTTTTATCATGGCGCAAGTTTGTTGAGCATAGGCATAAGCGCTGTTATTGTTGTGGTTGCAGCTCTGAATCTACTGCTTGATTTCGATTTCATCGAAAAAGGGTCTCAAATGGGCGCTCCCAAATATATGGAGTGGTATGGAGCTTTCGGACTGCTGGTCACTTTGGTATGGCTGTATCTGGAAATCTTAAGACTGCTCTCCAAGCTCGCAAGAGATTAGCCGGACAAAAAGTGGTTAAAGCTAATACATAATGAAACGATTTACTGTCATAATAATCGTTGCTCTTGCTTCCCTGAATGCTTGGGGACAGGACATTTCGGGAGCATGGAACGGTATCTTAAATCTTCCGTCAGCAGTAAACGGAAAAATTCAAAGCATTCAGCTTCGTGTGGTTTTTCATATCCAAAAAACGGCAACAGGATATACCGCGACAATGGACAGTCCTGACCAGGGGGCAAAAGATATACCCGTAACTTCCGTGAGTTTTGAAAATAAGGTTTTGAAACTGTCTATTGCCAATGCCGGGATCGAGTATGAAGGCGTTTTAAATGCCGACGGGAATATTACCGGCACGTTCAGACAAATGCAGATATCGCTGGAAGTGAACCTCACAAGGGAAAAGCTTGAAACGGAAAAACCGCGCCGTCCGCAGGAGCCGTCAAAACCATATCCATATTATGAAGAAGAAGTCTCTTTCGAGAATAGGGACGATGGCGTGACTTTAGCCGGCACATTGACCCTGCCCGAAAAAGAAGGTCGATTCCCGGCAGTCGTTCTGATAAGCGGAAGCGGCGCTCAAAATCGCGATGAAGAAATCATGGGACACAAACCCTTTCTCGTTTTATCCGATTACCTGACACGTAACGGAATAGCTGTCTTACGCTTTGACGACCGCGGCATAGCCGCTTCTACCGGTAATTTCCAGACGGCTACAAGCTATGATTTCTCCAAGGATGTGGAAGCCGGTGTGAAATATCTGCAAAGCCGGAAAGAAATCAACAGTAGTAAAATAGGACTGATAGGACACAGCGAAGGAGGAATCATCGCTCCCATGCTGGCGGCGCGTTCGAAAAATATTGCGTTTATAGTTATGCTGGCAGGAGGGGGCGTGCGAATGGATTCACTCCTTGTGTTACAGGTGGAAGCTATATCCGGAGCTTTCGGCGTGAATAAAACAGAGATTCAAATTAACAGTGGAATCAGCAAAAAAATATACGATATAGTTATCAGGACTGACGATACCGCTCAATTGCGTAAGGATGCTGAAACATGTCTCAGGCAGGCAATTGCACAGCATCCTCTTTTTAAATCGGGCAGTATAAGCGAAGACGCTTTTATCCATTCGGAAATAATGAAGATATCAAGTCCGTGGTTTCGTTATTTTATACGCTATAATCCGGCTGTCGCACTGGAAAAGCTGAAGTGTCCCGTTCTCGCCCTCAATGGAGAAAAAGATGTGCAGGTTACGCCAAAAGAGAATCTGGAAGCTATAGCTAAAGCCCTCGAAAAGGGAAAGAATAAGCGGTTTACGACAAAGGAACTGCCCGGCTTAAATCATCTTTTCCAAGAATGTACCACCGGATTGCATACAGAATACGCAGGCATTGAACAGACATTTTCGCCTGTAGCTCTGGATATAATCCTGAAGTGGATTAAGGAGCAAATAATGATTTAAACGAAACCGGGACCACAATCCATTGCTTTTGTGAATTTATATAACACATAAATCCATGCACTCATCGCGGTTTGTATAACGTACAGACTCTCCCTGTTTATACAGTGCGCGGGTTAAAATTGTGAGGTAAAAATGTAGAGATGCTTCGTGTCTTTTGACGTAGGCGTCTGATGTCGATAACCCCGGGCAAGCGAAGCGCAGCCCGGGGTAAGCTATCGCACTCCAGAACTGCGAAGTAGTTCAAGCTTGCGCTTGATTCAAAGTCCTTACGGAGTTGTGACGGAGAGGAGCTTTACCCCGAACTGCGCCTGCGGCTTGTTCGGGCTTATCCATCTTAAACTCCTTACGGAGTTTGTCCGCAATGCACAAAACTGCCCCGTGCACTGTATAATAACACGAATACTTTCCGGCTTACAGGTTTGTTTTCAGGAATATATCCAGGGCTTTTGACATTGAGGGCATTTCCGATTTTGGAGCTTCTATCGAAAGGATATATTTTGCAGCCTTGATAGCCTTGGCTGTTGCCGGTCCAAAAGCTGCAAACAGAATATTTCCCTGCTCGAAGTCCGGAAAATTGTTTTGTAATGATTTTATTTCCTGCGGACTGAAGAACGATATGATGTCATAATCCTTCAGTTTCAAGCCCGACAAATCGCTCGCCACTGTCCGGTAGAGTACCGCCCTTGTAACTTTGAGCTTCGCTTTTTCGAATGTTTTCGGCACTTCGAGCTTGAATGAATCCGCCAGAACCAGAAAAAATTTCTCGCCCTTGTGTTTGCTCGAATTTGTCAGTTCCAGCAGGGACGAAAGGCTGCCATTGCCGAAGAATATCTTGCGTTTCCGGTAAACGATATACTTTTGCAGATAGAAAGCGATTGTTTCCGACATGCAGAAATATTTCATTGTTTCCGGTATATTAATTCTGAGTTCCCCGCAGATGTGAAAAAAATGATCCACAGCAGTGCGGGCAGTGAATATGACTGCCGTATGGGACAGGACGTCAATCTTTTGTTTGCGAAAATCTTTCAGCGAGATGCTTTCAACCTGTATAAACGGTCTAAAATCTATTTTAACATTATATTTTTCTACCAAATCATCATAAGGAGATTTTTCCGACGGTTCGGGTTGTGAAATCAAAATCTTCTTAATTTTTCTCATAATATAAATATATTTTTACCGAAATAAGACATTGCCAATTTAATTAATACTCTCAAATACAATGAACAATGCCAAATACGGACTTATTTCAAAAACGCAAAGGTACAAAAAACGGAATAAATACGAAACTTTTGCTTCGGCAAAGACTTTTGTCAGTCTGATCATCATAAACAGTACCAGTATTCCCAACAATATT
>JAIRZR010000184.1 GCA_031267155.1 Prevotellaceae bacterium
GTAACGCTAAGAGACGCCGTTGATCTGCAGAAAGCCGACAGCATCGTCCAGCACCTGATGACCTGCTATCCTGCAAAAGTTACCAAAGCCGGAGAAATAACAATCGACTACCGCGACAAAGACGGCTCGACCGTTCCCTTCATCGTGAAATACAACGCGGGACAGATGGATGCGACGGTGGAAAAAGTCAAACTGGAAACGGAATCCGACGACGGCGTGCGAAACAGCTGGGGCGACGTCATTCACCGGATTAACATAAAGGTGAAAGCGCCGAAACAGAAAGACGCCTATACTCTTGAAGTGAAAAAGAAGTAGAACGCTCCGACACTATGCACGCTATGCGGAACAGATATTAATGAAATAAAATTGAAAACAATGAGATGTTGTATTATTTTAGCGCTTTTGACGGCATTCCTTTCGTGCAGGGAAGGAGAATACTCATATTTTTATGGTGAAACGGTTATTGTCGATACCAATGTTCAACCCGACACACTGTACGGCAAAAAAATCGAACTTGACAGTATATATACCGGGAATATGTGGGCATACGATACATTAATCGGGTTCTCAAGTCATAAATTCCCTGATTATTGGATGTATGTTTTCAATGTCAATACGGGAAAATTTCTTTATCCCCTGTGTGAACGCGGACATGGTCCCGGAGAGTTTCCGGACATTACAGATACTGACCAGCGTATTTATGAAGAACAGCTATACTACTGGATAAGAAAGGAATCCGGCAAAGACGAATGTGTGCTGGTTAATTTGGAAAAGCAGGGTGATTTCATTAAACGGAAGATGGATATAAAAATCAAGACCGAATTTACGAGGCCTTTCAGTTCTGTATTTATTTTGAATGACAGTATGTTTTTAGCAAACAATCAGGGAGAAGCGCAGTTTCAGGAAGAAGGGCCTTTTACCCCTCCGGCATATCATTTATACAATTCCCGTACAAAGGAGAGGATCAAAACTTACAGGATGTACAACGGGTTTATTCCCGTTTCGCCTGATTATTTTTTTGGACGGGCAGGAGCTTCCACGAGCTACAGTTCACGCGACAGAATAAAACCCGACGACATGAGTAAACTGGCTATGGGGATGCATCATATTGATCAAATTAATATTCTCGACCTGAAAACGGGCAAAATAAAAGGTTTCAGGAATAAAACTTCTCCCGATTTCAGTTATTTAAAGGATATTGACAATCACAGACAGTATTACTCACATATATTTGTCGACGACAGATATATCTACGGCCTGTACGCCGATCCCAAATACAGGACTGGAAAACGGGGACGCAACACAGTAAACATATTCGACTGGGACGGTAATTTTATAAGAAAACTTTTTTTGGATAAAACCATATTAGACATTGCTTTGGATCCGGTAAACAAGCATTTATATGTGGATACCACAGGAGAAGACGAAGAAGAAATATATAGTTATGATGTAAGTCACCTGTATAAATAAAACGTAAAATGAATATGCGAAAATATCTCCTTTTGGTTTCGAGAACATTAGTATCCGCGAGAAAATCAACGCCATTCATTGCGTATGGATTTTTGATAGTCCATTCCGTCTATGCCGCGTTTCAGTTTACCGAAATGCTTGGCTATTGTTTTTTTAGAGGACTTGCCGATTCTGCCGAGCAGCTCATTCACGTTTCCGGGCGTAATTTCTTTTATCTCTATAATCATCGTTATATTTTTTCGCAAAGATAATGATTTATTTATATGTATACAGAATTAATCAACTAAAAAAACGGGAATGGGAAAACAAACAGTAATATATAACAATAACAAAAAAGTAGCTTATGAAAAAAGTATTTAGAATGAAAAAGTATTTGGCCTGTCTGGTTATATTAACCGGAACAGTTATGACAGGCAACAGTCAGACACAAAATCCGAAAGACGAGGTGCCTCTTGCTCCAAAGGAGTACCGCCGTCCGGAAGGATATGATCCCGTGCCTCACCGGTACAGGTATTCCCTTCAGGACATGAAGGAAAAGTTTTCGGAACAGACTATGGAGCTTGCCGACAGGGAATATCAGAGGATGACGGACGTCATCGAAAAGGGAAAATGGAAGCCTGAGGGCGAATCCCTCGACAGGCACGTTTCGCCCGAATGGTTCAAGGACATCAAGTTCGGGATGTTTATCGACTGGGGGCTGTGGTCGCTGGGCGCATACGCCACCAAAATGGAACATGACGCCATGTATCCCGACTGGTACGAATACCGCATGGTCAACGACGACCGTCCCTACAAAAGCAACCATATCAGCATGATACCCTACCATCACAAAAACTGGGGCGAAGACTTCGAGCGGGGCGACCTGATTCCGCTGTTCACGGGCAA
Organism: Prevotellaceae bacterium; assembly: GCA_031267155.1. Lineage (GTDB taxonomy): Bacteria > Bacteroidota > Bacteroidia > Bacteroidales > UBA932 > JAIRLF01. Next base: position 2,356 of record JAIRZR010000184.1, read on the forward strand.
AAACTATCATCCTGACAGGCTGGTCGATCTGGCGATTGAATCGGGAATGAAATACATTATCCCCTTCAGCAAGCACATGTCGGGATTTTGCATCTGGCCCTCGTCATACACGCACATGGACGTGGGCGACCGCCTTAATACGGACTATATCAAGCCCCTGGTGGACAGATGCAGGAAAAAGGGACTGAAGTTCGGATTCTACTACGGTACGCAGGAATGGGAATATCCGGTTATCGGCGACAGCGGCGAACTGCTGTGCCGCACATGGTTCCGGGGAAATACCACCACCGGAAAGTACGAGGCTTCGGAACTCTCGGGTTCGACAAAGAAAACCGTGTCCATACGCGACTGGGAAAATGTCATCCCCGGAAAAATCCCCGTAAGGAATTTCCTTAAACAGTATCTCATCCCCCAGGCGGTAGAGTATATCGACCGCTACGACCCCGACATTCTCTGGTACGACGGCGAATGGACCGACCCGGTGGAAAATCTCGGCAGCTACGAAATTGCGGCATATTTCTACAATCATGCCGAAGGACGCAAGGAGGTGGCGGTGAACGACCGCTACGGTCAGGTTGACCACAGGGGACTGCGCCGGAAACGCGGCGATATCTACACCAGCGAATACGGATATTCGAAAAGCGGAATCGTTGCGCAGAAACCCTGGATGGAACATGCCTGGGAGGAAAACCGCAGTATCAGCCAGTCATTCGGATTCAACTGGCAGGACACCGAGGCGAATGTGATTTCGTCGAAGGAGCTTGTCGACATGTTTATCAACATTGTGGCGGCAGGCGGCAATCTGCTCCTTATAATAAGTCCCGACGGCAGCGGCGCTTTGCCCGCCGTTCAGGAAAACCGCCTGAAGGAAATCGGCAAGTGGCTGAAGGTAAACGGCGAGGGTATCTACTATACCCGCCCGTATTCGGTGATCGCCGAAGAAAAACTCCGCTTTACCCGCAGCAAGGACAATAAAACGGTATATGCCATATCGCTCGAATGGCCGGGCAAACAGCTGGAACTGAAATCTGTCGAACCCGCTAAAAATTCCAGAATCTATATGCTGGGATATAAAAAACCTCTGGAATGGAGCTATAGCAACGGGGTTACGACTGTCGTCCTCCCGGAAAAACTGCAGGACGAAACAAAACGCCCCTGCAGTTATGCATATACGTTTAAAATCCAAAAGTAACAGCAAAAGACGAAATATCCGGTAACTTCCAGGATAGTTACTCTACTATTCACTCGAAATAATGTTATCTTACCGGATGAGCCGCCCTGAAGTAATCCCTTACTGTACGGGCGGCTCCTGTTTTGCGGAAAAAGAGATGGTCTGTTTGCTGGCAAAATTATCCGCGAAAGGCAGGGGGTATTCCAAAATGTCGGACTGTTCAATTTTATCAGCGGTACTGGTGAAGCGCAGCATATACTGTACATACCTCTCCGCAAGATTGAACTACTACGCAGTTCCGGTAGAGGGGAAAACGCTTATACTCCGAGCTGCGCCCGGGGCAAACTTAAGATTATCCGTATTGGACGCCTTACGGCGTCAAAAGACACGAAGCATCTCTATATTTTTATCTCACAATTTTAGCCTGCGCGCAGTATAACAGAGTATGGATGAAAGAATTTTCCTGTTTCAGATAAACCCAAAATGTACATTAGGGAGCTACCTTTCATGAGCTACCAGGATGCCCACTAACCAGATTGAGCAAATTGCACTTGAATCCGGTCACATAATTTGCTTATCCAATTTCTGCGATTCATATTTAACGCCATTTTCACCGTTATTTTATCGTCACATTTTTC
>JAIRZR010000301.1 GCA_031267155.1 Prevotellaceae bacterium
AAAAACTGCTCCGGCATATTTCGACCGTTATGGAAAGAGCATGTTTTATGCTGTTTTTCAAAAAAATAAACACACACAATGGTATGTGTTCTTCAATATTTATGAAAATAAGGGGGAAACGGTTTATCTGGTGCGCTATATAAGCAACAGTCACATGATTGCACAGCTTTTAAAGGACCTGTAATTTTTGACCGGTATTAAAAAAACAGAGACTGACCTTTTGTAGACAGCCTCTGTTTTATTTGTTTCATTTATATGAACGCAGAATCTTTTACTTTTACTTTTTCTTTCCGCCTCCAGCGACAAATCCAAGTTTTACAACAAATCCGCTATATAAACGGTTTGTAATATTGTACCCGAAAGAAAATCTGAGTCTGTTCCAAACTTCAACACCAATTCTGGGAGAGATGTACAGTTTCGACGATTCATTGAGACTGGCAAGACCGATTCCGGAGCCGGCAAAGGGCAAAAGAAATCCCTTTATTTCACTGAAATTATAATCAAAAACCGTATTAAGAGCAACCGTATTGCGCTTATTGCTTACATCGTAACCTTTAACAGTCCAGCCTGCAAGATATAACTGAGTTCCAATTGACAAATGCCGGTCTGGAATATTGAATCTTATCTCACCGTATAAACCGGGAGAAATTTCCATTGACTGTTCGCTGTATGTCGCCGGAATGCCAAAGGGCATGGAAACTCCAAGTTCTCCTTCTACAAGCCTGTATTGCTGTTTTTGAGCAAATGCAGCTGAATAAATCACAATGAAACCTGTAAGTAATATAATCTGTTTCATCGCCATATTAATAAACATTTTTCTATTCATTATTTATATTCATGCGCCGAAATTAATAATAATGTGTTTTACTTTTGGTATCTTTTCGGCATTAAAGATATCTTAAGCCCTGATTTTGGGGTTCAGGGAAACCGTTATGTTCTCTTAAAATTTTTGCAAAAATATATGAAAATTCTGAATTTCTAAAAGCAAAGAATAAAATTGTAATTTCAAACCTTCAATTTCCCGTGTCGCATTTTTTCGTCTTTTGGCGTCTTTTCCGTTTGCAGCGAAGAAAATTGCTCCGAGACATATTTCTTCACAAAATCATCGGTATTCGGGCTTTTCAGAGCCGTCCGGCAAAGTTCTTTTGTCAGAAGCTTTTCGGGGACCAGCTGGATGCAGTATGCATCCGCTTTGACGGCATCCTGCGCCATCTGAGCATCCCGAATATCCGCAAAACTGTACACTGTAAATGCCGGAGTATTAGCGGAAAACTTTTGGATACCCTCCTTTTGTACATCGGGATACGGGATATGCGGCAAAACCGTACAGTCTACATCGTTCGAGTTCAGGGCGGCACGGCATATATTTTTGCTGATAAACGCTTCCGGCACGTATTCCAGATTATGCCCGCAGGCAAGAACGGCAACCGTCGAAACGGCTGCCGTTTTGCGATGTTCCGGCAGGGATGAGTAATAATTTTCATTCTCCAAAACCATTTTAACATCCCGCTTTTCCCTGTCGCTAATCGTTTGCGAAGTTCCTCAAGTTCCTGCTGTAGCTTTTCCTTTTCAGGATCTGTCTGCGGAGTTTCGTAAAAATTGCCGAGCGTCCGGTTGATGTCCCGATATGCCCGTGCGGAATTTTGAATCGACGACTCCGGACTGCTTTGAGAGCCGGCGCCGTCAGTTCTACCTGTCCCACCGCTTACTTTAGCCTTTTCCGGTTCCTCAAGAAGAGCCAGATCATCGTCCGGTTTTTGAGTATCGCCCAGGAGCGAGGAAAAATCCTGCAGTGAACGCATCCGTTCCTCCTGCCTCTGTTTAACCCGTTCCTGTTCATAGGCGTCGCGCTTGTCGCCCACAAGTCCCCTGTCCTGCGGCATCGGGATATCGGTATTGAATCCCGTCTGCGCTTCCTGCCTTGTCTTTTCGTCTGCCGAAGGCGCGAAAATAAACCGGATGCAGCCTGCGCAAATTATTGCCATCAACGCAAAAACAGTGTACTTTTTCATTTTCTGCTTTTGCTCCTCACTCAATTTTCGGGAATTTTCATCTGCCGTACATTTTTTGTTTTTCTTGAAAAAAATTTTATATCGGCGGTATCATGTTATGAATATTTTGTATATTTGCGTTCATGAACAATAATTCGTACCCAGTGTGATATGCTGAAAATAAGGACGATATTGATGTTTTTGCAGTTTAAACAGGTTCTTGGAAGTATTAAAAACAGGATTTTCGACAATGTCGACGGCTTGCGGACGAGCGTCGGGAACATTTCGACAAATTCGACAGCTTGCGGACGGCCGTCGGGAACATTTCGACAAATTCGACAGCTTGCGGACGGCCGTCGAGAACATTTCGACAAATTCGACGGCTTGCGGACGAGCGTCGGGAACATTTCGACAAATTCGACGGCTTGCGGACGAGCGTCGGGAACATTTCGACAAATTCGACGGACTGCGGACGGCTGTCGGGAACATTTCGACAGTGTCGAAGCCGGAAATAAAATCTGAAGAAAGAAAATGATGATATAAAAAATTTAAAACAAATTATTATGAACAGGGAAATTTTGATTTACAAAGGGGTATTTCAGCGTTTGACCGTATCACAAAACCTGCAGATTCTCCATGCCATTCATAAGGAAGCTCAACCTTATGTGATGAGAGCGCCGGGCGTTCAGCCCGTATTTGAGACCTTTGGCACAGAGCTTTCGAATCTCGACAGCTTTTTCAAGAAAAATTCAAAAGCATTTGAAACGGAAGAAATTGTTAAAAAGGATGCAGCCCGCGACTTCACTGTTCGCGCCACCCTTGCCAAAGTGCAGTATCACTACGATTTTGCCATGACCGGAGTGGAAAAGGAAGAGGCTCGCCGTCTTGTTTTTATTGTTGAAAAATACAAAGACGCAGCCAAAAAGGAATACGAATCGGAAACGGCTCATTTGCGCAGTATGGTAAACGAACTGCTGCAGGCGCCCGATTTGCTTGAGCGTTTCGGTATTGCCGGTTTGGTCGCCAGACTGAAACAGGAAAACGAAGAGTTTGAAATTCTGTACAATGCCCGTGCGCAAACCGTACACGACAAACAGCTGAAGGGCAACACTTCGAAGTATCGTACGGCAGCAAACAGCGCCTTCGACAATCTGTGCAAAGTCGTTACAGGTCTGCAGCTTATGCCGGTAAGCGAAGATGAAAAAACTGCTGTGGAAAGTATTGTCGACATTATCAACGGACAAATCCGGCAGGCAACTGCTGTGTATAACCGTCATGCGGGCGTTTTAGCCGGGAAAAAGACCGGAAAAGACGGGGAAATACCGGAGATTGACGAAGGAAAGGAAACGGAAGTATTGGAATAAACACGTTTTGAATGTTTCGTTTGATTTGAAAAAAATGAGTATTTTTGCACGTCGTTAATCACAAAAGAAATCCTGCGAGTTGAAAGATTAAAAGAGCGGGAAATAAAGTGAAAAACGTTTGAAGAATAAATGGATAAATAAAATATTAAATGTATGAAATAGAAAAATAGATTAAAAACATATTTGAGCTAACGCTCTTATTCTCCTGTTATCGAAATCTGACTAATTTCCATCGAGAATAAGTATGCGGAGGTTCACGTCTTCGGGCGTGAATTATTCGTGCTTATTTGATGGGAAGGTATATAGTCAGAGCCTGATAACGGAAATAAGCAATCAACGAATGAGTTCACGCCTTTTTCATGTGATTGCGGATACGGACGAATAAAAATATAAAAATATAAAAAAGTAAATATTAATAATTAAAAATTAGCAATTTATGGATTATTACTTCATGGACAATTCAGGTCAGCGAACAGGTCCCCTTTCGCTTGACGAACTGAAACAGAGAAAGCCAGACAAAAACACGATGATTTGGCGCGAGGGGATGAACGACTGGCAGGCGGCAGCAACATTCCCCGAACTTCGCACTAACCCGTTGTTCAGCATACCCGTACTACTGATTTATGCGGCTGCGGCAAGCGTTGTCTTTTCACTTGTTGCGATGTTTCTCTATCCGTTTATCGCCTTCCTGTTCAGTACACAAATTACTTATGTGGCGGCGATTATCTGCGCAGCGGTCGGTGTGGCGCTGCTGATTGCCCTGTTTATCAAAAAACTCAGAGCGGCGTGGCTGAAAATTCTGCTGTTGCTTGCACCTGTGCTGATTGCATCTTTGGTTTCGCTTGTCCGATATTATGATACAGGGACGTACAATCGTTGGGGACCCGGCAATGGATATTGTTATGCCAATAAGGCAGGCAAAATTGGAGTTCTGAATATGTTTGGAATTGAAATTGTGCCATGCGAATATGATATTATTACCATCCTGAAAGCAAAATGGGATGACGGGATTTATTATACAAAAAGAACTTTTAATTATGCTTATTATGAAAAATACAATACTTTTAATTATGAGGAATGGAACACTATGGATGTGGGCTGTTTTCAAGTAGGAGTAATCGTGCGTGAAAAAGACGGGATATCTGTAATTTTTAGTTTGTTTGCTCCCGATGGCAACATTTTGTATCCAAATAAATACAAAATAACTCTTTTAAATTCAATAAATTCATTTCCCGATTTGGGCGCAAGGGATTCGGCAGAAAGTGTAGTTGTATTCGGATATAATTCGATTGGTGACGGACTGCATCATATTTTCCCGCTTAAACGATGTACGGACACCAAACGGGAATATAACATTGTCGAAACTTATTAACATAGAAAGATATGGAACAGTATTACTATTTAGACGGCAACAATCAGCAGCAGGGACCCATATCGCCGAGCGAATTTCGGCAACACGGTATAACGCTCCGTACTAAGGTATGGAAACAGGGAATGGCAGACTGGCAAATGGCATGGACTTTGCCCGAATTGCGCAGTACAGATTTCTCAAAAGCGATAGAAGGCGGCAAAAAACTGTCCGATTCCGAAACAGCATTTCGTAGCGGAATGATTATTTTACAAATTATCGGAACGGTTATTTTGGTCATAGTTGCTATTGTGTTAATTTATCTTTGCCTTACAGTTTGGCAAGGCAAATTAATATCACGCGGATTTATAATGTTGATATTAGCTGCTTTTGCTGTGCTTTTTTATATAGGCGAATGGATTTGGGGACGATTAAAATAAAACAGTGAATTATAAATTTTTAATTATATATTTTTAACAGATAAAATTTATGGATTATTTTTATTTAGACAAAAACAATCAACAGCAGGGACCTGTTCCCGCAAATGAGTTGTCCAAACACGGCCTAACTCCCGATACAAAAGTTTGGAAACAGGGAATGAGCGGCTGGCAAAAGGCAGGCGATGTGTCTGAACTGTCGGGTATTTTTCCGCCGCCCGCACCGCAATCGGCAACTCCTCCTCCTCCTCCTCCTCCTCCGCCTGTTTCGGTAGCGCCGCCTCCGCCGCCGAAGGTTACGCCGCCGCCCTGTCAGGAGACAAACGCGCAACAGGCGCAAAAGCCCGACAATTTGCTGGTCTGGTCGATACTGTCCACCGTACTGTGCTGCCTGCCGACGGGAATTGTCGCCATCGTTTATTCCAACAAAGTGGACAAACTGTGGTATATACGTGATTACACAGCCTCGCAGGAAGCCGCCAATACTGCAAAAATCTGGTGCTTCGCGTCGCTGGGACTGGGTGTTATCTGGCAAATCTGCTTGTGGGCGTTCGGTCTGTTATCTGTAATAACGGAAGCATTATATTGAAACGCTTGACAATAGCGGTGTCATGCCTTATCGTGCTTGTTGTGCTGTTCTTTGTCAATCCTGAACATACGGTTTGGTTGCCGAAGTGTCTTTTTCATCAACTGACAGGCTTGCAGTGTCCCGCCTGCGGAACACAGCGCGCTATGCATCAGTTGCTGCATCTGAATGTTGTGGCAGCGTTCAGATGCAATCCCTTTTTGCTGGTTTCGCTGCCCTATATTTCGGCGCTTGTGTTTTTCCGCCGGTTTTACAGCGGCGGGAAATTGCAGCAGCTTCGCAGACTTTGTTTCAGCACAGCAACAGTAAACATATATCTGATTTTGCTTGTGTTGTGGTGTGTTGTGAGAAATTTATTACCCCTGTTCGGCGCAGTCTTTGCTACGGCATGCTAAGAGCAATGCTACCTGTCTTTATTTCTAATTTTCAGTTATTATATATTTTTCAATAATTCGCTTGCCGTCATTTCCATTTTGGCAAATGCAAACAGTTTTTTGCCCAAATCTTTTATTGATGCTCCAATATGATACAAATCGTTGTCTATTAAAAGAAAACGGTCGTGTATATTCGTTTTTTCTTCAATAACAATTTTGGGATATTGTGAATTATATCTTTGTAAATCAAGTTTCAGCGTGTCGGATATTTTTTTGGTATAGATCGTTGCTTTCACTTTGGCATTTCGTTTCGACAACAAGATTAAAACACTTTCATCTAACCAATTATCTATCACAACAATCTCTTTCTTTGCCATTTTTACAAGATCAGATACGAAAGTATAAGCATCAAAAATCTGTCCATTGTAGAATATGCCTTCTTTTGGGGGCAGTTCGGTACGCACAATAAAATCAATCTGTTTTTGGTGTTCCATAAGCTGCTGCCCGTGTTGAAACAGTTTGTTGTCTATTTGCGCAAGTCGCTGATTTATAGCGTAGCCTTTTAACAGATAATCTTTTATGACCTTGGTTGCCCATCTTCTAAAAAGTGTTGCATTTATAGAATTTACTCGATATCCTACTGACAGAATAGCATCAAGGTTGTAGATTTTGACCTGTTGAATTTGTGTTTTTTCAGCAATAGCGCCATGAATAGTGGTATGTTCCAAAATGGAACATACCTCATTTTCGTTCAATTCACCCGATTTAAAGATATTTCCCAAATGTTTGGTTACAGCAGGGCGTTTTGTTCCAAACAGGAAAGCAATTTGTTCCTGTGTGAGCCACACAGTTTCTTCCTGCAAACGAACCTCCAACTGAACAGTATCATCCGGCTTGTACAGTACAATTTCGTTCTTTATGTTGTCAATTTCTGCTGTCATTTTCACATTTATCTTTCGGGCGCAAAATTACAAAAAAATCTGAATTAACAGTTCCTTTTGAATTTCAGGAGTATAGTTTTCCCTGATAAACCAGTCCTCCTCTTTTGGAGGTTCAGTCGACACGGAAACGGTTTCCACTTCCGGACTGGATACAATTTTATCTGAACTGTTTTCCGGCGCAGTTTCAACCGGACTGTTTTCCGGTACAGCTGTCCGGTTTTTCCGGACAGAGGCGATGATTAAACTTTCGTTTATTTCGTCGGGATTGATTCTGTTTGTCATAACGTTTACTGTTTTACTGTTTCAATTACTTCATTTACCAGCTCTTCGACATTGCTGCCTTTGGCGAGACTTCTGTCCACGGGGAAAATCGTGGACGTTTTAACGAGCGAACAGCTGTCGGATATTGCGCAGGAATGGATGCAAAAAATGGGTTACGGCGACCAGCCGTTTATCGTTTATCTGCACGAAGATATTGAACGGCGACACATCCACATCGTTTCTTTGCGCGTTGATGAGAACGGCAAAAAGATTGACGACAGGTTTGAGCATCGCCGTTCGATGGACGCCTGTCGCGAACTGGAACCGAAGTACGGATTAGTCCCCGCCGACCAGAAAAAGCGTCAGGAAGGAGTTCCGTTAAAGCCTGTGAGCTACGAAGACGGAGACGTAAAACATCAAATCGCAAATGTTATTCGTCCGATTGCCCAGTTATGGCATTTCCAAAGTTTGAAAGAATATAAGGCTTTGCTTACCTTATATAATACAGGTATGGAAGAAGTACGCGGAGAAATAAACGGCAAACCGTATCAGGGTTTGGTTTATTTTGCTTTGGACAGCAGGGGTGAAAAAGTAGGCAATCCGTTCAAATCATCGCTGTTTGGAAAGTCAGTCGGCGTTGAAGGATTGAAAAAACGCATCGAAAAGTCGGCGGAAATTATCAAAAATAAAGGTCTGAAAGAGCGGAGCAAGAAAGTTATTTCCATAGCCATGCAGACATGTAAAAACCGCGAAAACTTTGAAAAAATACTGGAAAACAGGGCGTTTCCGTGCTGTTCCGCATCAATGACGAAGGACGTATTTACGGCGCAACCTTTATTGACAATGAACAAAAGGTTTAACGGCTCACGTCTGGGAAAAGAATTTTCTGCTAATGTGTTTAATGACCTGTTTAACGGTAAAAATTCAGTCCATGATTTACCGGATAACGGTATTAATCCAAAACCGGAATTGGAATCCGGACAATCCCTTAATCGGGAAAATCACAGTTCGGACATTGGCGGTATTTTCGATATATTCACTCCCAAAACGGGAAGCTATAATGCCGACGATATGGCAGAAGAAGCCTTTACACGACGTATGAAAAAAAGACGTAAAAGGCACATTTGATAATTGATTCCAATCTCGACATGTCCCAAAAAAAGCATAAATTTGGGACATTTTTTTTGATGTCCCAAAAAAAGATTACTTTTGGGACAAATTTTATTCGTGTTATATGGAAAGTATTTCAAATGCAATTGCTAAGCAAATTACTGAAAATGAATATGGGAAACTGTATTTCATATCCGATTTCCATTTCCCGGGAAAAGAGGAAGCAGTGAAAAAAAACCTCTTCAGGCTGTGCGAAAAAGGTGTTTTAGTGCGTCTCGCACACGGGATATATTTGTATCCCGCAAAACATGAAAAAATTGGCATCCTGTATCCGTCAATGGATGAGATTGCCATGGCAATAGCTGCAAGAGACAAAAGCGAATGTCTGCCGACAGGCATTTTAGCAATGAATACTCTCGGATTCTCGACACAGGTGCCGATGAATGCCGTATATATTACCAACGGTACGCCAAGAAGCATACAGGTGGGTCATCGTAAAATTGTTTTCAAAAAAGCGGCTCCGAAATATTTTCACTACAAAAGCAAATTAATGTTTATGTTAACATCCGCATTAAAGGAAATGGGGAAATCCACGCAAGTCACATCGCTGCAATCCGATAGCTCCGGAGTTTATGACCGACATATC
>JAIRZR010000249.1 GCA_031267155.1 Prevotellaceae bacterium
AACGGCAAGGCAATCTACAGCGACGCTTCAATTCTGCCGATAATCTACCACGGGATTACAGCAAAACGTGTGACGGTCACCTACACGACCGCCCCCGACAGCTGCCTCGCCGGTAAGCCGTATTCGATTACAATAATCCTGACGGAAGATGTCAGTGGATTTTGAATTTTGAATTTTGAATTGGGCGCGATTTTCAATTGTTCACAGGCAAGCGGTGGTTCGTTCTGGGACGTGAAATAAATAAGGTATAACAGTTTCATGATACTGTGAACATAATGCGCATTGCGAAATTGCCCGCAAGGCACTAAACTACCTTCGCCTGAAGGCGAAGGGTTTACTGTCGGCTAAAGCCGACTAAAGGCTTACGCATCCCCAATTGTGCATTATTGTGTAGAGAGCGTCCAAAAAGTCCCTTACGTCGTCATTGCGAGCGAAGCGAAGCAATCCAGAATACTGTTAAACACTGGATTGCTTCGGGCTGTGCCCTCGCAATGACGGACACCGACCATTTTGAAGCGACCTCTCTTCCAAAGCTTTTTAAAACTAAAGTCTTCGCCTAAAGGCGAGGGATTTGCCCCCAGATGTATAAATTAAGAGAGTTAAAAACTAAAAGTTGAATAGCGTTGATTAATTGTCCGCAGGACATTAATATCAATAGAAAACCGTCTACCTCCAGCCACAAGCCTTTTAAGGCTTGCACGCGATGGCAAATGGCGGAATTGCTTGCAAAATATCCTCACATTCAACCTGCGGTTGATTCAAGCCCTAACGGGGTTGTAGTGTGTGTTGGACTGTTTCTATTGATGCCCTACGGACAATTAATTTATACATCTGGGGCAAATCCCTCGTCTTTAGGCGAAGACTTTAGTTTTAAAAAGCTTTGGAAGGTATAGGACGCTTCAAAAGGGTCGGTGTCCGTCATTGCGAATAACCGTTTCGTACCTAAACTAAAAGCGAAATGACGCTTAGTCAGGACATAACAAAAGGCGTCATCATAAATCGAAGCAAGCCATCGCTGTCCGTTATTGCGAACGAAGTGAAGCAATCCAGAAAAGCTTACGAAAAGCGTCATTGTAAGGGCGCAGCCCGAAGCAATCCAGTGATTAACAGTATTCCGGATTGCTTCGCTTCGCTCGCAATGACGATGTGAGGGACTTTTTGGACGCTCTCTGCACAATAATACACAATTGGGGGATGCGTAAGCCTTTAGTCGGCTTTAGCCGACAGTAAATCCTTCGCCTTCAGGCGAAGGTAGGTTAGTTAACGCTACTCAACTTTCAGTTTTTAACTTTTAGTTTTTAACTCTAAAAGTTGAGCTTCTCATTTCCAGAGATAGCTAATGGAGATTCTGAAAGTATTTGACAGGGGAGAACTCACATTGGAAGTGCTTATCAGGTATGAGCCGTCGAACCTGAAAGACTGGTATATCAGACCGGCGCCCAGGGTAAAATATCTGTAGCCTTCGTGATTTTTACTGTTATGATATCCTGCCCTCAGCATTGTCGATCGCATGAACGAATATTCCAGACCGGCAGACCACACGAAATCCCTTGCCCTGTCAAAAGACTTGCCGATTGCCTCGAACATTGTGGTATTTTTTTCGTAATGCCGGGGCACCAGAGATTTGTTTATATCGAAAGAGGCCGACAGGGCGCTTTTTCTATTCAAATCAATATCCCAGGTCGTTCCCAGCCTCCAGTTCATGGGGAGAAAAAACTCCCTGTCTCCCGAAAGTTTAACCTTTGTGCCGAGATTCGACAGGCAGGTTCCGAAAGACAGGCTCATCTCCTTGCCGGCAGATTCTATCGGTTTTGTGTAGAAAAAAGCCACATCGCCTGCAAATGCCGGCGAGGGTCTGAGAACGCCGCTGCTCGAAGAGCCTGCGGATTCGACCTTTAAACCGTTGGCATAGCGCAGCGTTATTCCTCCGGACAAATATTTTCCCAGACGGCGCGAATAGGAAACATCCATGGCATATTCTCCCGATGTTACAGTTCCCGTGGGTGTGCCGTCGGACGTGTAAAGGTCTATTCCTCCGGTGGACAGATATAATGCGGAAATGCCGACTGCATTATTGCCGTTGTCGAAACACATATATCCCGACATGAAGCCCATGTTCATTCCCCTGATTATTTTACTGAGCCAGGGAGTGTATGAAAGGGATACCCCGCGCGACTGTTTGGCAAAGACATATTTGGCGGCATTCCATCTTTGAGAGTTTGCATCGGGCGAGGTAGCCGCGCCCACATCGCCCATTCCCGACGAACGGGCTTCGGGCGTTATATCAAGAATAAAAAGTACCGAGGAATTGTTTTCGCTCTGGGCAAAACACGGCACAGCGCCTGCATGCAGCATCATAAACAGTGCAATATATATGAATACTTTTGTCTTGACAGGGAACAAGCGTTTCATCCGGATAGAATTTACTCGCTCCAGTTGACCAGTATGCGACCGCAGTATTCGCATGGAATCAATCTTTTGCCCATTTTTATATCGACCTGACGCTGGGGGGGGATCTTGTTGAAGCAGCCGCCGCAGGCGTCGCGTTTAACTTCGACCACCGCCAGACCGTTGCGCGCATTTTTGCGCAAACGCTCGTATGCATTCAGCAGACGCGGCTCTATAGCCTGCTTGTATTCTTTGGATTTATTTTCCAGAACATGTTCGTCCTTTTCGGTATTTACAACGATTTTTTCCAGTTCCTGTTTTTTCGCAACCAGATCCTTGTGTCTTTCTTCCAGAGATTTTTTTGCTTCGTCTTCGGAAATTTTCTTTTCGGTGATGGTATTTTCGGCTTCCCTGATTTTCTTTTCGGACAGTTCTATTTCGAGTCCCTGAAATTCGATTTCCTTGGAAAGGGATTCAAATTCCCTGTTGTTTCTGACGTTTTTCTGCTGTTCTTCGTACTTTTTTATCAGGGCTTTTGAATTTTCGATATCCTGTTTTCTTTGGGAAATAATGCCTTCCGCCTTTTTCAGTTCGACCTGTATGTTTGAAATTCTTGTTTCAAAGCGTACTATGTCATCCTCCAGAGTACGGACTTCGTTTGGCAATTCTCCCCTGAGAGTCCGTATATTATCGATTTCGGAATCAATTACCTGGATTTCATACAGTAGCCGCAATTTCCGCTCAACAGGGTCGTTGGGCGAAGCCTGGGGTTTTGTCTTTAAAATTTGCTGTAAAAGGGCTGCTTTTTCATCCGTTTTATCGTCTTCATGAGTTATCAAAACTTTTTTTTCTGCTTTCTTTGCCATGTCTGAATATTTTATAACTAACTAATTTACATTTAAAAATACTGTACGGGATTAAAAATCCCGCACGCTAAATCCGCCGCAAAATTAGGGAATTTTTTATTAATTATACTAAAAAATATTTCGACAGCAAAATATTCGCTTTCAAAATGCCCCGCATCCGCCAGAATAATTCTGTTCCGGCAATCCAGAAACTGGTGATATTTACAGTCGCCGGTAAGGAAAATATCGGCTCCGGCAGCTATGGCTTCGCTGACGTATCCCGAACCGGAACCGCCACAGACGGCAACGGTCTTCACTTTCTTATACAAATCATTGTGCCGGATGATCTTTACGGGCAGAATCCTTTTGATTTTCGCCAGGAATTCGGATGCATCCATATATTCCGGCAAAACGCCGACTGCCCCCATGCCCGCATTTTCGAACCTGTTTTCGAGCTGATAGACGTCGTATGCAGGTTCTTCGTATGGATGGCTCTGTTTCAGGGCTGAAATGACTGTGTCCAGATTTTCCTTTTTCGCAATGGTTTCTATTCTGATTTCCGGCTCGCTGCATAGCAGTCCTCTTTTTCCGGCAAACGGGTTTGTGTTTTCTCCGCCCCTGAATGTGCCCGTACCTTCAATATTATAGCTGCACGAATCGTAATTGCCGGTGTGTCCGGCTCCGGCTTCAAACATCGCATGGCGGACTTTTTCGGAATATGCTTCAGGAACAAATGTTACGATTTTGAACAGCCGTTTTTCGGAATACGAAAGGATTTTTATCTCCGAAAGTCCCAGTTTTTCAGCCAGAACAGTACTGATTCCTCCCTGTACGCCGTCGAGATTGGTGTGCGCCGCATACAGTGCGATATTGTTTTTTATCGCCCTGATCACAATCCGTTCGGTTGCGGTTTTCCCGTTGATCTTCTTTAAGCCCCCGAATATCACGGGATGATGCGATATGACAAGGTTTGCCTTTTTCCCTATTGCCTCGTCAATGATTTCCTCGCTTATATCGAAACACAGGATGGCAGAACTTGCCTCCGCCTCCGGATCGCCGACAATCAGTCCCGCATTGTCGTAGCTTTCCTGACAGCTCAGTGGCGCCAGTTTTTCCAGTTCCGAAACAATGTCTTTTACAGTAATCATTCTATATCATTTTTTTTATTTCCAGCAGTTTCGTCCTGACAGTCTCCAGCCGGTTGACAATTTCCGCATTCAAATACTCGCCATCCCTGTTTTCGGCAATCCTCTTTTTTACACTGCCCAGACTCACCCCGCATTCCCTGACAAGGTGATATATGATTTTGAATATGTCCAGGTCCTTGTGGCTGAATATCCTGTTTCCCTTATTGTTTCTTGCCGGCTTTATTGTTCCCTCGAACTCGTCCGACCAGTATCTTATTGTGGAGATATTCTCTCCAAACATTTCAGCAACTTCACCGATAGAGTATTGAAACTGCTCTACTTTTGGCTCTTTGTACGGCATACCTTTTTTAATTATAAATTATGCGGCAAATGTACATGATTTTTTTTAATTTATCACTATATATACAAGTAGTCATGCTGACAGCAAATGGGATAGAATATATCCATTTGCGGCAACTTACGGGCAATTTTGGCGAACTTCGCAAAAATTTTTGTTATGGAAGATGTTCGTCATTTTAAGTGTGGAGTACCTTCGCCCGGCTTAGTCTCCAGACGCGAAGACGCTACGCCGAACGGAGATTGTAAAAAGCTCTAAAAGAGCGTAATCATTAGCACATGGCAACCGCCAGGGTTGCCCCTGCACCAATCGTCGACTGAAAGAGATGGATATATGCGTCGACACAATCCGAAGGATTGAATGTTAATAACCCCCAATGAAGCGAAGCGATTGGGGGAAGGAGAAAAGGAGAGGAAAACGAAGCGATTCTACACCCTGCATCGCGAGATTTTCAATTTTTGACCACTTCTGGACGCCCTGTCGACTATATTTGGACGCCCTATTGACTATATTCGGACGCCCTGTCGACTATATTTGGACGCCCTGTCGACTATATTTTGACACCCTGTCGACTATATTTTGACGCCCTGTCGATTATATTCGGACGCCCTATTGACTATATTCGGACGCCCTATTGACTATATTTGGACGCCCCTTCGACTATATTTGGACGCCCTGTCGACTATATTTGAACGCCCTGTCGATCTCTTATCCGTCACCTCTTTTCCGCTGCCCCCAATCGCTTCGCTTCATTGGGGGTATTCTATGTTATTCTCCAAATTTTTTTTTCATAAAACAGTGAAAAAAGATTCACATAATTTATAAGATACGGTTAATCAGACAAATAAAAT
>JAIRZR010000218.1 GCA_031267155.1 Prevotellaceae bacterium
AAATTATGCCTTTGTTCCCGCAATACAGGATAGACATCTTGAAAATGCCTTCCTTTTGGCTGGGCAAAGGTAAATATTTTTCGCTAAATATCAGCTTGAAACAAAAAAAATGAAAAAAATTTGGAAATTAACACAGTACCTGCGGGGAATTTTGCAATGCACATTATGTTCACAGTATCATGAAACTGTTATATCTTATTTATTTCATGACAGGATTTGACATTTAACCTGTATTTTCAAATCAGTTTGGGAATTCCAAGTCATACAACCGTTATGAACTGGACAAAAAAATTTGGA
Source organism: Prevotellaceae bacterium (assembly GCA_031267155.1). Taxonomy (GTDB): domain Bacteria; phylum Bacteroidota; class Bacteroidia; order Bacteroidales; family UBA932; genus JAIRLF01. Next base: position 298 of record JAIRZR010000218.1, read on the forward strand.
ATGGCACATATCAGAGACAGAGAGTTTTATGACGGGCAGAAATGGGTACCTGTAATTGACGAAAGTATTCAGTTTGATATTTTGATTATGCTGCTGTCGGTGATTATCTCAAGTCCGATCATGGCGGCAGATGCTGCCCAGACTGCCAGGATGAATATCAGCGAATGCGTCAGTGTGCGGTGTCCGAACCGCCTTCCGATGAACCATGCCAGGGGATAGAATATTTTTCCGATGAACGATTTAGTTGTGTCGATGTCGGGGAGTATCGAGAGTATGGCGCATATTACGATGTACTCCGTTTTCTGAAACAGATTGATGTTGTAGAAGCTGCACATTATTCCTGTGAAAACTGTTCCGGCGAGTATGTGTGTTGGGGCTGTCATTGTCAATTTTGAATTTTGGATTTTGAATTACAGGCTGCGGCGTTTTGTTTTCGAGAAGAAAGTACGGGAAAACAGCAGTAGAATTATTGCCATTCCGCCGATTACGCGCAGCCCGGGATTGTCGAGTTCGGCGGTCATGTACCGGAATATTGCAAACGATGCGATGAATACGATCACGATGAAAGAGAAGTCGATGTCGCGCAGCGGTCCGCGGTGTGTGATGCTGCGTATTGTTTCGGCGATGAGTACGGGTTCGCGCCGGTATCGCTCGATCATTTCGACGATTGCCCTGGGGTTTCCTCCGGTCTGTTCGAGGATGTGATTGCGGTACAGTTCGAAATCTTTGATGTTCATGTCGTAGCTTAGCTTGTGAATGAATTCGAATGCATGTTTCCGCTCGAGGTTTCTGATTTCAAATTTTTCGAAGTTCCAGAGGAATGAGGCTTTGTTCAACGGTATCTCGCTTGCGGATGTGATTATGATGAACGTGTCTTTCAGAGCTTCGAATGTTTTCATGGTTGAAGGGGTTGTGGCGTCAATCTGTTTTATTTTGAGGATGTATTCCTTTGGCTTTACTAGTTGCTTTATTTCGCTGCACAGGTATGCGACCGACTGGTGGCTGAGGGTTGTCTCGACTTTGCTTAAATCGGCGCCAAAGAGGATTTTTGCAACTGCTTCCTTCTCGTTTTTGTACAGATAGAGAAGGAGGTATACAAGACTTTTTTTGATTCCCGCGGTGTCGTCCAGTGTGAGGATTTTTGTCTCATTTTGGGGGTTTTGGGTATTCTGGGATGCTGGAGACTGAGGGGACTTTTGGGACGGGGCTGTGGGAATGCTGATGGCGTTAACGCTGTCAGCAAAGAAGTTACCACGCTTATAAATACCACTTACAGCGGAAACTGTCATGGAATTTCCTGTTCAACTGAAAGAAAAATATTCGGACGCCCCCATCGACCTTTCCGCTGCCCCCAATCGCTTCGCTTCATTGGGAGGCTATTCATATTCAATCCTTCGGATTGTGTCGACGCATATATCCATCTCTTTCAGGCGACGATTGGTGTAGGGGCAATCCTTGCGGTCGCCCAAAATGCGGCCGGATGCTCACATCTCCGCGAATATGTATCGCCGTGCCCGTCCAGTATGGCGGTAACGATCTGCGAGCCTGTCTTGCCCGTAATGTCGTCAATTACATTGTGCAGAAAAAGATTCATTTTGACCATAGCTTTTTGCATCCGCTGAATATATGTACTGCGCTCTTTGATGATGCTGTCGCGCTCACGCATGTAAGTACGAAGCCCGGCGATCAGGGGTGCAGGATGAAAAGAGCCGCGCAGCAAACCGTAAAGATGAAGAATCTGCAGCCACTGACTGTCGGCAACATCGGTCCTGCGACCCGATACCATCCTGAATTTCTTCGGATTGACCGGACAAACTTCAATGCCTGCTTCTTCAAGTATGGAATAAATGGACGTCCAGTAAACTGATGTCAACTCCATGGCTACAGTCTTAATCCCGCAGGACACGGGTAAATTCCGGCACTGCAGCGAGTCTCCGGTAAATGTTTTAAACCGGTGAACGACTGGCAAGTCCAATTCTGCCGCTATCGCAGGATTGAGCGCAACATACAGTCCCCGGCTGCCCGGGTCTATGCCAACTGAACACGGCTGACATTCCGATAATTTGCAGCATTCCAGTTCCTCAACTTTCGTGATTTTGCGGTTCGCAACCAAATTCAGTACTTCCGCTTTCGCTTCCGTTTCCTCCTTACTTAATTTTTTCCCCATATCTTTGCACTTTATTTGAAAAACAGGGCGGGTATGGCTCTGTGGGCGATGAAATACATATATTTTTTCTAATCGGGCATAGCCGGTCGGAGATCGGGTTAGCGCCTTGTTTCGATCCGCAAGCCACAGAAGTCAGGTTTCAGGGATTGTGCCTCTAATGATTATTCGACTACGCTGCCGTACCTGTCTGTTTTTTTTGCAAAAGTAGGCGTTTTATGGGATTGCTCAAATGAAATTCGGTTTATCTAATAAATATGCGTAATCTTTCCTCTATAAATTCACATGTTACGATTCGTGTCCGATAATAGATAATAAATAGTAATCAGAGAGATGCATCTGAGATTACAATAAGATAAAGCAAAATGAGTTACCTCAACCGTA
>JAIRZR010000231.1 GCA_031267155.1 Prevotellaceae bacterium
CTCAGGCAGGGACGATTTAAATTCCACAGCAATTTCCCTGGAATCGCCCGGCATAAGCGTCACATAATTATCGGAATAGTGTACCGGCAAGATTCGTTTGCCGGAATTTTTATCGAATACCTTGTATACGGTTGAAAAAGGATATATTTTTATCGGAACTGATCCTGACCGTGCCCGTATAGTTATTATCTGTCTGCTGCAAAGACGTTTTTATATCGGGACTTGTCTTTGGCAGGTGTGCAAGAGCAGTATAATTTCTCATCAATATCCACGGCAAGAGGCCATTCGTTAGCCCCACACCACAGGCATAGGCTTGGATGGTTGCGAATCATTTTAACCTGTTTTTCTGTGGGCTGTGTCTGTCCCTTTTTCAAAGGCTCTTTCACATTTTTAGTCGTTTCGGCGGTTTTGCCCTCCGAATTGACTGCTACCTGCGTTTTGTAGCGGTCGTCGGGAATGGCTTTTCCTGCGGCAACAACGTCTTTATACGCCTTGGGAAACATGAAATCGGTCTTTCCCGTTTCCTTGTTCAGCGTGATGTATCAGCTGTACCGTTTGCCTTTTTATCTTCCAGTCCGCTGACGTAAGCTGTTTTCCCTTCTTTCAGACTGCTGCGCTGATCTTCATCCAGTTTCTGCCCGCGGAATGTTTTGGGAACATCTTTCTGTTCGTTACTCTGCTTTTGACTTTGCTCCTGTTTTTCATTGTCAAAACGAAACTCAAAGCCACGTTTGTCAGCGTTAAATTGAAGGCAGGCGGAAAAAAGAGTATTCTTTTTTGAGGTCATGTTTTCTATCCAGACGGCTTTGCCTTCCGACAGATCTTTCTTTTGCATTTCATTCAACTGTACACCCTTCACTGTTTCGGGTATTTTGATTTTGTCGGTACGGATGGCAACCAGTTCATTTGTCTGTCTGTCAATGGAAATAAAGACGGGTACTTTCTCGCCCTGACGGTATTCCGTTTCCGCAACACGTCCGAGATTGCCGGTTTTCAAAAGATTCTGTTTGTCTTCCTCAGTAAACTTAATACCAAAATAGTATCTGTCCAGCTCCGGTTCCCTGCGGATTGCGTGTACGGCAATGGACAGTTTGCCGTCCGGCATCTCGCGCAGGCCAAGACGTGCATCGGTTCGGAGCGAAACATCATCGAATTTGAGTGAAACAGGCAACAGATCCGTTTTTTGCCAGTTAAGTAGTTTATCCAGATTGCCCGTCTTTTCCAGAGTTTCGCGGGATATTCCCAAACGGTCAAACTGTTTCCAGTCAACACGGTTTTCGTCAATCGCATTATTGGAAGTCGGCGTTTGAGCCTGTGCCTGTGATTGAGCCTGTGCCCACTTTTTCAGAAATGCTTCCGGTTCAATGCAGTGACTGTCCATAAGTTCCCTGCTCTCCGGTTTTTCGGGATGCTTTAAAGCTTCCTACAGTTGAGGTACGATTTCATCGACTGCGTGTGGAATTTTGAAAAAGTGAAAATGTGTCGGATTTTTAGCCTGACGCATAAAATTTTCGAAAAAATTTTCCAGCGTATTGCCGTGTTTGTCAATTTTCAGAAAATCCGGCTCATTTTCCGCTGCGGGATTGACGGTTTTCAATTTACCGTTCCCGTCCATTCCGGAAACGGCTTTCAACTCATTGCTGTCCTTTTCTTTTACAAGTAGAACATCCTGTTCCCTTACATTTTTATCCATAATATAATCTTTATTTATCACTGCATCAATATTAATGCGGCGCAAAAATAACTGGAAATATGTCAACTGCAATGGATTCTCAAGTGCATGGCAGAGATTGGCGTTTTACAGGCAGTAACTGGCATTATGTATTCAATCCCCCCATTCATTGTTGCATATAAGTAAATATTTTTCATTTATTGATGAAAAAAATGTACTTTTGTATTTATGAACCTGTATTAAGATATGAAAAAAATGTATATTTGTAAATTTATGTTAATGAAAAGATTTATACAGACAGAGTTTATCATTATGATGAAAATGAACAAAAATGTTTTATTGCCCGATTTGGAATATGCGTATGACGAATTTACAGAATTTCTGTGTACGGAATGCACTGCAATGGACAGCATGGCATACTGTAATGCGCTTGTTTATACCCGGGTGGAACTTGCCAGCTGTTATGTCGTAATATGAATGACACAGGCATCTGGGACACGCCCGTACTTGCATTTCCCCGTCCGGAACGGTTACTCTTTCAGAATAGTCGTGTTCGTTTTTGCAACGGGGACACCGGCATCTTTCTTCTTTAACTGTTTCCATAATATAATACTTTAATCGATTTCTTCTGTATCTACGTCAAATTCTATAGTATCATTTATCGTGAACTTTCCGACGGCATTCACTCCGCACCAGATCCGTTCTTTGCCGCCATGGAAGTAATCTATTTGCTTTCTTCCATTAATCGACACATATCCGCAGCCTTCGATTAACTCTTCGCGGCCAAACTGCACTATCATGCAGGCTATACTTTGCAGCATGTCTTCCACATCGCCGGACGGGTCTATTATTGTCCTATAGCCCTCTATGGCATCTTTAAACTCCTGAGAGGTTTCGTCATAGTGGAGTTCCATTTCTCCGCTTACGGTAACTTTTACTTTTTTCATTTTATTTGTATTTTTATTATTTATAAGGATTTATTGTATTTTACTTAATAATATTATTCCTTTCATGATTTTTTATTTTAATTCTATGTGTCGCCAGTGAGTAACAGGACTTTCAATGTCAGCAAGCCCGTCACGCTGGTCTACCCATCGCATGGCCACATCGTCCTCTGCATTCACTTCTATAAGTTTCGCTCTGAAAATATAACCGCCGCGCCATTTTATAAATACATATTCTTCTGCTTCCGGCAGTTCCTCATCGACGCTTATCCATCGCCGGGCAAATTCAACGCCAGCGATGAATGCGGATTTTGCCGCTCCTTTAAATACAGTTAATGTCATTGATATTGCTTTATCCAGCTTCGCGCCTGTAGCATCTGCTAACCTGATAACCGATTCGGTTATTTCGGATAATTCATTTTCGTCGAATTCGAAACTTGCAAGATTCCGCCGTATTCTCGCGGATGTGCGCATCTGTTCTGTCATCTTTTTCTTTTCTGAATTTATCATATAAGTATGTTATGTTCGTTATTTACTCTCTTCACGCATACGCAAGGAAGGCGCATATGCTCTCAAAGTTGCCCGTCCTTCCGTTAAGCCACAAGCATTCAACATTGTCTTCTATAATAGCTGTTACCTTCATTAAAAGGCCTCCTGATTTGAGAAACACTGTGTCTCCTGTTTTTAATTCTTGAGACTTCAAGTCTTTAAGATAAATTACTGTTTTCATGATTCGCCTCCTTCTTATTTCCAAAAAGTAATTACCAAAAGCCGTCTTTTACGTAGCGGAACATAATAGGGTCAAGCGGCTGCTCTATCTGTTTCGTGATTGTAAATCCTGCGATTTTTTCACGAAAAGACTTCTTTGAATTGTCAATTATTGATGCCGGGGCGGCGATGTACAGTTGTGAAAAATCTTCGCCTTTGGGTGCAATAGATATATCAAGTCGGCAATCATTTTTGCGACTTGGGCTGCCATAAAGATGCCTGGTTACTTCATATGAATCAATCTCCTCTTTAACGAATCCTTTTGCAACTGCTTTTCCACATCTTCCTTACTCCAGTCCATTATTATTTTACTGCCTTCGGAGAATGGGAAACTGAAAGTATATCCGGTAATGGAAGATTTTACAATCGCCTCATATTTCGATGGTCTTATATCTTCCTTATCGATATTTTCATTCAAAACAGCTTCGACACAGCGTTCAGGAACATGCCCGGTGTAAGTTTCAAATGTTGAAACAGTGAGTTTGTTCCGCTTTACTATCTCATTAAACGCCTCATCCGTGAAAAACAGGTAAGTCGGATATTTCGACTTGTACCTGTCATAATCCATATTGCTGATTTGCTTTAACAAATCGTGTTTGTTCCGGCAGTTCATAAAACCTTGCCTTTTCCAACTGCCCGATTTTTCTCATTAATTCGGGTCTTAATTCTGTAATTTCTTTAATTATTGTATCCATTTTATGTTGTTATTTAATCATCATTTCTTAAATAGTTATCATCCATACGGCTAAAGCAATGAAGCCAATACAAAGTATTGCCGCAAAGACCTTATCTTCCGTGCGGGGGGACAGTGGAAAGCAGTTATTCCAAGCATTAAACTTCCAAAATAGCATGTTGCGATTATTGCGTAATCAGTAAACTCAAGCTTTCGCTTGTTTTTTGCGTTTGCACCATATTTCAATACCTTATTTTCACCTATATCCATTTTATGTTGTTATTTAATTATTTTCTTCTGATGCTAAAAACGTTAGTATTACTCCGACGCAAATAAATCCAACTGCCTCTACGGGGAAACCGTGCCACTGAAAAATAATTGCTCCAATTGTCAGCATTCCTCCAATAACGGCAAGAGTAAGAAGCATTTTCCAGATATAATCTAAATCAAACTTTCGCTTGTTTTTGCGTTTGCGTCCATAGTTTAATACTGTATTTTTGCCTGTAGTATCCATTTTAGTAAATTTCGAGAGTTAAAGACCGTCGGAGTGAGTTCTGAAGATAAAGAGATTTTCGAACTGGCACAGCAGGGGAAAAAATGGATTGCATTGCAACTTGGAGAACGGGATGTTTTCAGTGAACATGCTATGTTGGAGGAAGAAAAGCAGATTACGGAACATTTGCTCGGTAATATTGAGAATATCCTGCTCAACGGGACGCAACTGATTTTAAGTCAAGTGTTCAAAAGTATCGGTTTTGATTCGATTAATGACGGCATTTTGAAACATTTGGCTGTTTCCCGGATTTGCCAGCCGTCGAGCAAAGCAGGAACGGTCGATTACTTGAAGTCGTATTTTGACAAAGAAGTCGAACTGCATAAAATTTATCATTATTTAGACAAACTGCATAAAACACAGCAGGAAAACGTACAAAAAATCAGCGTAGAACACACAAAACGTATTTTGGGGAGCAAAATCGG
>JAIRZR010000521.1 GCA_031267155.1 Prevotellaceae bacterium
TTGAAGGTAGATTTCCTTTGCCGCGATTCGATTCTCGCCGCTCCCCTGTGCCTCGACCTTGTACTGTTCACCGACTTGGCTCAACGCGCCGGCATGAGCGGTATTCAAAGCTGGTTGTCGTTCTATTTCAAGAGTCCGATGCACGATAACGAACACATTGCCGAACACGATTTGTTCATCCAGTACGTGAAGCTGAAAAACACGCTCCGCAAACTGATTGGCGAAGAAACGGTGGATTTCATTGATTAAGAAGTAGCAAGTACTACATTCATAATAATTGTTTTTAGTGTGCGGGGGAGATTGTCCTTATGGGATAGTCTCCTCCCTGTTTAATGACTAAGGTTGGTTATCGGATTTAATTATCGAATTGACAGGTTTTTATCCGAAACAATACTATCCGCAGGCGTTTTGCTTGGTCAAATACTGGGACGGAGAGCAAAATCGGGAGTTCGTTTTCTTGACAAATGCAACCTGCATATCCGCCCTGCAAGTCGCCGAACTGTATAAAAATTGCTGGCAAATAGAGTTGTTTTTCAAATGCTTGAAGCAACACCTCAAAATAAAAAGGTTTTGGGGACATACCGAAAATGCCGTCAAGATTCAGCTCTATTGCGCCATTATTGCTTACTGTTTGGTAGTAATAGCCGCAAAAGAGTTGAAAATAGAGTGTCCAATCTACACAATTTTACAGATTGTCGGTTTCTCTCTATTCGAAAAAACTCCTGTAAAAGAGCTACTTACAGTTTCTGATTACAAAAATGTCAAAGAACAAAATCATAACTCATTGTTATTCAATTAATTTAAACGTACACTAATGAGAAGTTATCCAAAATTTCAAGCACGAACAGGCTTACTTCTGCATCGACGACACTAACGACGGCTATACCTACCGTGTCCAAGGTGGCGGGTACTTCGAGCGACGGATGTATATATATACTGAAAAGATATCCGCTGAATGATATGCCGCAGCAGCACGAAACATTAGACGAGTGCCGGCGGATATATCGCTCTGTCTGCACCAAACTAGTGAAAGACCGCTCACGGTTGATATACCTGCTCACAGACCGGATTCCTTACTACGAGATGGAAGGCTATGCCATTTCGGGCGTTACCGGGTTTTATGCCATGATTTCGGTGGACGAACCTGTAAACCTGTGCTACAATGCCAACGACTGGAACGAATAAAATGAGAATGATAAACGGTTAACTGTTATATATCAGCAGTTCGTTGACATTCTAAGGAACGATAACTGAATCAAGAGTTCGTTGACAAATCCCTGCGGGGATTTAGCCCGCTAAGGCGAGCAAAATATCAGGAGTTCATGGACATATTGTACATTTTAAGATTTTAAGGCAGAGACATAGGAAATTCAAAAATGTGATAAATCCGGTTGTTGAGGCTGACCACCAAAACATATTTTTCCAAAATTATCTCGCACACAACATAACTGTATTTTAATGAGGGTTTTAAGGTAAAAACTGTATTTAAAATGCTAAGTTTCAAGTCACTGCGGATAAAACAGATAAATATCAAGCGCCCTTCTTCTAAAAAAATCTTTTGAGTCAAATCAAATACTCTTTCGAGTTTTGTTTTTTGTAAAACAGTGGAAATCATTTGTTTTGGTGTTTTGTAACCCTGTGAAGAATAACGATGATTTTCGTTGTAAAAACAACTGAATTCTTTCGCTTTCCAGCACATTTCTTCAAACGAAGCGAAAGTTTCCGACCTGTAAAAATGCGTCAATACATTGTCGTTAAACTTCTCAACGATACCGTTTCGCCACGGTTTGGCAGGCGGAATGAAAAGCGGTGCAACGCCGTTTGAGAGCGCAAAGCGCATTAATAATCCCAGTCCGCGCGGGTGGCGGTTACTGCCTCTGCAAAAAATCAGGCATTTGAAAATTTCGCCAAAAATCAATTACTCATGGAGTTATACTTTCTACCGATTTGTTCAATATCGGATAAACGCCGGCAAAATGCGTTTCAACGTCTATAATATCGAACAAATAAAACCGGAATCCGCCCTTGAGATACTTTGGCCCTATTAAATCCATTTGTTGAACATTACTAAAGAAAGTCGGATATTCCGTATTCTTACGAGTTTTCACAGAGGATTGATTGACAAGACTATTGCGCGAAAGTACCCTGTTTATCGTTGGTAAAGAAGGAGCTTCCATTCCTAAATGTCGCATTTCGTACATGATGCTTATCGCCCCTTTTTGTGAATAGGGCTGATTTTGCAATTTGTTACGAATGGACAAATTGCTGTTCTCTACAGACTTGTCAATTCGGTTGGCGGCTTTTTTAGGTGCATTTGATTCATTCAAATACCACTCGTCCTGTGAATTTTGTGCATAGCGCGCTATCCATTTATAAACCCTTTGACGACTACGGTTAATCTTGGTAACTATTGCCTGAACACTTTCCCCCTTGCAAATGCAAGTGGATGGCTTCCTGTCTTAAAATTTCTTCCTGTCTTAAAATTTCTTCCTGTTTTATTTTTTTAGTATTATTTTTTCTGAAAAATGAAACATAAAATGTACAAAATTTCAATGAACTCCTGAGCGTTTGTAAACGATCTATTGATACAAATTTACACTTTAGGTGTAAACGAACTGCTGATATTTATCAGTTAATGGTTAATCACTCGTAACTCATAACTGAAATATTATGGCACTTGACAAACAGAAAATACCGGAATGGAGGGAAGAACCATTCGACGGAGAGGAAATATCGGACATGACGGAACTGTCCGACAAGGCGAAAAAATTATATCCCGGCCCACAGATTGAGGAACCGGACTGGTCGGCCAAAGTAGACGTGGACTTTGAACCGCCGTAAAACATCTGAAAAAATCGCCTTTGCGGGAATGGTTCAGGAACTCAACCCCAGCTTTTCATTCGAAGAATACGAGAAAAAATGAAAAATCAAGTAAACAAGCAAACAAGTAAACAAGATACAAGTTTCTAACTCGTTTACTTGTCTACTCGTTTACTTGTAACTCTCAATTAAAATGCTAGAGGACATTATCATAACCGTTATCGGCAGTTCGGTAGTATCTACCGTAGCATCGGCCGTGATCAACCGGCGGCACACGAAAATAGACAACGGCGTCGCCGAAGATTCGGCCATGATCGGCCGCGTCAATTTCCTGCGCGATTGCCTATCCGAAATGGAAACCCGTTTCAAGAAGCTGGAAGATAAAGTGTGCTGGAAAGAAAACTGCAAGGAACGCATATGAAAGCTATTTACTGGATATTACTCACCGGGGCAGGCTCGGTTATTTACCTCTGTCGAAACCCTTTAATAGATATGGCTAAGACATTGACATCCGAAGAATTGAGCAGGAACTTTCGCTTGTACGAATTCCTGCGTTCCGATACCGCCGACAAGCTCGGCGCAACGGAACAGTATAATCCGCCGGCGATTGTGCTGCAAAACCTGAAGCATCTGGCCGGCGAACTGCAAATCGTCCGCGACCTGTACGGAAAAGCCATGCCGGTAACCTCCGGCTACCGCTGTCCGGTTGTTAACAAGGCTGTTGG